>BQJS01000018.1 GCA_021604825.1 Phycisphaerae bacterium
GGGGCTGTTGAAAAACCCTTGCATGCACGTTGTTCATTAATTTGAATGGTACCAGCAAGGAGGCGTGGCATGCTGGGTTCTCAATCGCGTTGGCAGGAAGATCTCTTTGTCGCTGGTCCGTTACGCGACTTGATTCCCGACGACCACATTCTCAGACGCGTGGATGCGGTGCTGGACCTTTCGTGGCTTCGAGACGAAGTCCGGTCGTTGTACGACGCACAGAACGGGCGCCCGGGTATCGATCCGGAGGCGGCTGTTCGACTGATGCTTGCGGGGTTGTTCCAGGGCATTTCATCTGATCGCAAACTCATGCGGGAGGCCCAGGTCAATCTGGCGATGCGTTGGTTCGCCGGTTATCGCTTGCACGAGAAGTTGCCAGATCACAGTAGCCTGACGCGCATCCGCCAGCGATGGGGCGCCGACCGCTTCAAGCAAATCTTCCTGAAGTCTGTTCAAGCCTGCGGCCAAGCCGGGCTGATCGATGGCGAGACCGTCCACATCGACGCCACACTCATTCGAGCCGACGTCAGTTGGGAGAGTCTCACGCAGCGGCACGTCGAGAAGGTGCTGGCTGAGAACGATACGCCGGAGGACGAACCACCTCCTGACTCCCCCAAGAAGCGGCGTGGTCGGCCGCGGAAACAGTCAAAACCCAAGGTGAAGAAGTACAGTCCGACGGATCCGGACGCGACGATGACAACCTCATGCAGGCAGTATCGCATGGAGCCGTGTTTCAAGCAGCACACTGCGGTCGACGATCGAGCCGGGGTTGTGGTGGATGTTGCCGTGACAACCGGCGAGGCGAGTGAGGGGCAACAATTGCAGCAGCAGGTTGCTCGAATCGAAGCCAACACCGGCGAGACAGTGGCGACGGTGACTGCCGATGGCGGCTATGCCCACGGAGAGAACTTCGCAGCGTTTGAAGCCGCTGGCGTCGACGCCATCATGCCGCCTCAGAAAGAGAAACAGACAGCCGTTCGGATACCGATGCGGCGGTTTAAGTATGACGCGAAGCACGATGTTGTTCGATGCCCGGCGAAGAAGGTTCTGCATCCCTCGACGCGAACTGAGCAGGGCCAAGTCTATCGCGCGCGGTCGTGCGACTGTCGTGCCTGTCCGATGCGGGAACGATGTTTTTCAGCAACGGCTTCAAGTCGAACCATCGTGATCGGTAAAGGTTATGAGGCATTGCTGCGTGCGCGTCGTCGTCGCCGCCGTTGGTCGGCGCATGAGTACGGACTATACGCGCGACATCGATGGCGGGCAGAGGGGGCACACGGAGAAGCGAAGACGCAACATGGTCTGCGCCGAGCCGCGCGGCGAGGACTATCCAACGTTGCAATTCAGGTGTACCTGACGGCTGCGGTGATGAATCTCAAGCGGTTGGCCGCGTTTTACTATGTTTGGACTGTCATCGTCACGGACGGCGCAGCTGACGTGTACGAAGGAGGCAGCGTCTACGGAATCATAAATCGATCGCGCATCGTCCGGCACGCTGCATGACTCACTTTGTAGGTGGGTTTTTCAACAGCCCCGCAGTCTCTCTTTTTTCGTTTGGGCCGAGCGTAATTTCTGATTGATCGGAGCTCTTGGATATGTGTTTTGCAAAATCTGCGATTCTCGTCATAGCCTTGTCGTCACAATCGTTGGCCGGTGTGGCGAGCTTTCAAGGCTTTGGTGACCTGCCTGGGGGTTCCAACTTTAGCGAAGCGAAGGGCTTATCTCCGGACGGTTCAGTTGTTGTGGGAAGAGCGGCATCTGCATCCGGCAGCGAAGCATTTCGATGGACGGCGGAAGGCGGAATGGTCGGCCTTGGTGACCTGCCTGGAGGAAGCTTCTTTAGCGGAGCGGCTGACATATCTGCGGACGGTTCAGTCATTTCGGGAACAGGGAGATCTGCATCTGGAGTCGAAGCATTTCGATGGACGGCGGAAGGCGGGATGGTCGGTCTTGGAGACCTGCCCGGAGGGAGCTTCCGCAGCATAGCGACTGACGCATCTGCAGACGGATCAGTGGTGGTGGGCCATGCCAATTCGGAAACTGGTCACGAGGCGTTCATTTGGGACCAATTCAACGGGATGCGATCGGTTCATGACCTCTTGGTCAACGAATTAAGCATCGACCTGACGGGTTGGAGCTTTATAGGGGCCACCGACGTCTCCGCAGACGGCATGACTATTGTGGGGAGTGGCATCAACCCTGACGGATTCATCGAAGCTTGGATCGCTACGATCCCCGAACCAAGCAGCCTGATTCTCCTTGCAGCCTCTGGCGTTGCTGTTGCTCAGCGTCGTCGATCAAAACGACAAGCCGCATAAATCATAAACCTATGCAGGTTCGTCCTGCTCCGAATCGTCGTGAAATGATGCCCATGGAGACCAAATATGGCCCCCATGTACACCATCCATCTAATCCCGTCGATCTATTTTCACCTCGACGTAAATTCTCAAACAAACCACCAGAATGATGGTCCAAGCTATAGTTTGCATGGAAAGTCTCCTTGGCATCCGGCCCGTGAACCGTCCACAGACGTTGGCCATATGAACATTCTGAAAATTCCTCCTGATGACCTCCCAAAAAATCAAAGAAAATTACGGTGGATCAATAGCCAGAAACCGCGAACCGAATGCATCCCATGGCTGTGTTTATGGGTTACAGAGTTTCAATGGGCCCGAGGATCATGAACGATCAAGCCGTCGCAATCCTGTTGGAACTTCGCTTTCGTAGGCGGTGTCTAGAAGACTGAGGTACCGGGTAGCAAATTCATCCCGCTTTGATGACGGTTAGTTCTTCCTGGGTGGACAGGTCGATTACTTTGCCGGTGGTTTCGCCGTCGGCGTCGACTTCTTCTACTACCGGTTTGGTGTGCGCGTCGGGGTTGGCTCGCAGGACACGGGCGCGGGTATCGTCGCTTAGCGTGATGATGCTTCCGATGGGGAAGAGTGCCACCGTGTCGAGGAAGCCGCGGACGAGCGTGCGGTCGAAGTGGTTGGCGGTTCCTTTTAGCAGGATGGTTTTCGCCGCTTCGTAGGGGGCCATGGCGCTTCGATATGGTCGGGCGGCGGTCATCGCGGCGAAGACGTCGGCCAGTGACACGATGCGCGAGAACATGTGCAATCGTTCGGCGCGGCGATGATTCGGGTAGCCGCTACCGTCGATGCGTTCATGGGCTTGGTAACCGATGAACTTCACCGAATGCGGGATGCCCGTCAGGCTCGACAACATCTCGACGGTGTGCAGCGGATGCAGATGAATCTCGTGCCATTCGCGTCCGCCCAGTTCTCCGTCGGACATGCGAATCGATTCGGGCACCCGCATCATCCCGATGTCTTGAAGCAAACCACCCAATCCCAACTCCGTGACGCTTTCGCGATCAAGGCCCAATTGCGCCGCGATCGAAAGTGTGAGTAGCGCGACGTTGACGCAGTGGTCGTAAAGGTAGTCGTCATTCCCGCTTTTCATCGCGACGATGAGTGGGAGCAAATCGAAATCGAACGTCGAGATATTGACGAAATGGTTGATGTGCTTGCGCAGGTCTGTGGAGGAAATCTTTCTACCTGACCGCAGCGAGTCGCAAATGTCGGAGACCGCGGTGGTGGTGGCTGCATGATGTTCGAGGCCTTGGGCGGCTTCACCCTTGAGGTCTTCGATGGACAATCGCGGTCGTCGCCATGCCTTGATCGAATTGATCGAGACGGGCATCATTAATGCGCCTTCGAGTTTCTTGTCGAGGGCGCGGGTTCTTGGCGTTTGGAATTCGGACCCGATCTCGACCGGCAACTCGTAGTCGTCGCCGGATTCGGTTGGACTATCGAGCGTGCCGGAAGGTGGCCCCAGTTGGACGTGGTTAATGCCTCGTTCGCGCAGCAGGTGGAGGAAGCGCGGCGTGATGCGCGAACCAGACGAAAGCAGCAGAATGCCATCTTCCGAGTAGATGTCGTCGGTGGCGGTCATGCCAGCCCGGATGGACTCGATGAATTCGCAGCGGAGTTCGTCGAGGCTGATCAGTGAGCTGGACTTCGTGCCGCTGCCAGCGTCTTGATTCAGACTCTTTAGGGTCTCGTCAAGCAAGTCCTCCGAATGGGTAAACGGAGACTCGCCGTCGAAGCTGATGGTTGAGTCCTGCGGCATTGGCGAACACGCTCCGTCGATTGTGGCTGTATAAGAAAACTGAGATCTCAAAGTCTGAATCGGCAGGCGCGTACCCCTACTTAACGGTACGATGCTGCGGGGGGCTGTGTCGGGGGAGAAGACACCAGCTTGGCCGCATTTGTAGACCGATAACGGTCGAATCGGGGTCCGGGTGCATATCGACGGGAGCGGGAATCCGGAAAGCGATTGGTTTGTAAGTTGCCCGGTGTTGGCCAATAATGCGGGCGTCGGGTTGCCCACGTGAACCCTTTTTCGGCCGCTTGTCTGAACTCGGCAAAGGGATATTGGTGAGTGTCACAAAGTGGCACTTATATGCGAATCGTTTGGCGAACTATGCAGCGAATTTTGAATTATATCAGCGGAAGTGCGGTCGAGCCGGTTTCGGGCGACTATCTGGATAACATCGATCCGGCGACGGGGCAGGTGTATTCGCAGGTGGCTGACAGTGACGAGCGCGATGTCGATGCAGCCGTGAGGTCGGCGTGCGACGCATTTCCGGATTGGTCGAAGCGGGCAGCCGAGGATCGCTGCAATGTGCTGATGCGCTTGGCTGACCTGATCGAAGAGAACCTAGACGCGTTGGCACGGGCGGAGTGCATCGACAATGGCAAGCCGTTGTCGCTCGCACGGTCGCTGGATATTCCACGGGCAGCGAAGAACCTTCGGTTTTTTGCGACAGCCGCCCTGCATGCGCGGACCGAAGCGCATCCGATGGAAGGGATCGGATTCAACTACACGCTCCGTCAACCGCGCGGGGCGGCTGGGATCATCTCTCCCTGGAACTTACCGCTGTACTTGTTCACGTGGAAGATCGCACCGGCGTTAGCCACCGGGAACACGGTGGTGGGCAAACCTTCTGAAGTGACGCCTATGACTGCATTCATGCTGGGCGAGCTGTGTGTGGAAGCGGAATTGCCGCCAGGTGTTTTGAACATTGTTCACGGTTCCGGCACGAAAGCCGGGGCGGCGCTGGTGAAGCATCCGGACGTACCCACGATTTCATTCACCGGAGGGACCGCCACCGGTGCGAAGATCGCTTGCGATGCAGCCCCGATGTTCAAAAAGGTTGGTCTGGAATTGGGCGGTAAGAATCCGAACATCATCTTCGCCGATGCGGACTTGGACGCGGCATTGGAGGGCAGCCTGCGATCGTCGTTCGCGAATCAGGGGCAGGTGTGCTTGTGCGGTTCACGGATGTTTGTCGAACGCAGTGTGTTTGACGAATTCCTGGATCGGTTTGTCGAGAAGGCCAAAGGGCTGAAGGTGGGCGATCCGCTTGCAGATGGAATGGATCAAGGGGCGCTGGTTTCAATGGATCAGTTGGAGAAGGTCGCGCAGTATGTGGCGCTCGCCCGCGAAGAGGGCGGTTCGATCTTGTGTGGCGGCGGACGGCCCGAGGGTTTGAGCGATCGTTGCAAGGGTGGATACTTCTTCACCCCGACGGTGGTTAGTCAGTTGGACGTAAACTGCCGGGTGAATCAGGAAGAGATATTTGGCCCCGTGGTGACGGTGACGCCGTTCGATCATGAGGACCAGGTCGTAGAGTATGCGAACGGTGTGCCGTACGGGCTAGCCGCTTCGCTCTGGACGGGCGACGTGTCGCGGGCGCACCGGCTGGCTGAGCGGATTGAATCGGGGACGGTATGGGTCAACTGTTGGATGGTTCGCGATCTGCGGGTTCCGTTCGGAGGGATGAAGCAAAGTGGCGTGGGCCGGGAAGGTGGCGACGAGGCTCTGCGGTTTTACACCGAACCGAAAAACGTCTGTATCCGCATTCCTGAGGCCTAGTCAAACCGGCGCATTGAATATTGAAATGGACTGACATGGGCGATTCCGAAAACCAGAACATCATAAGCACGCGAGCACCGGAAGCCGTCGGCGCGTTTCCCCACGCCAAGCGGGCGGGGGACCTTCTGTTTCTATCGGGGATCGGTCCGCGCAAGCGTGGGACGAAGGTGATCCCCGGCGTGACGATGGCTGATGACGGTCGGGTTGTCTCGTATGACATCGCCGAGCAAACGTTGGCCGTCTTTGAAAACGTGCGGACGGTGCTTGAAGATGCTGGCGCTTCGTGGAACGACATTCTCGATGTACAAGTGTTTCTGACGAACATGGAGCAGGACTTCGCGACATTCAATCAGCTTTACGCGGAACATTTTGCGGGCGAGGGCAATCCGAACCCGACACGAACGACGGTGGAGATCAACTGCCTGCCGACACCGATTAATGTCGAATTGAAAGTGATTGCGACTGCTCGGTGATCGCCGTGAATCATGCACCACTCCGAAACCTTTGTTCATCACGCGATCAGAGTACTGACTTCGCTGTGCTGGAGAGTTTCGGACGATTCCGTCGCAGTACCGCTAATCCTCCCACAGTCAGTAGCGAAAGAGCCGACGGTTCAGGTAGCCTTACGATCCAGGCCTCAGTATCGCCACTGGGGTTCTCGCCAAAGCCAACGACAGTAAGACCGTCAGCTGAAATGCCACGGGCCTCTCTTAGCTTCCAACCAGCAAGGTCGAGACCGCAGTCGTTAATCAACAAATCCATCAAAGATCGCATTCCGTTCTGCGCGTCCCAAATAAACGCTTCACCATCGAACAAGCCGGGCCCAGGGTCGCTAGCTCCCACGATCACCGATCCATCTGCGGATACGGCGTTCGCTTTGCTGTAAAAGATGCCGCCGGGTAAGTCGCCCAGGCCAACCATCCCGCTGCCCGACGTCCACCGAAATGCTTCAAAGCCAGACGCAGTATTGCTAAACCCCACAACGACCGAACCATCAGCAGACGTACTCGTAGCCCGACTGTCGAAAGTTCCACCGGGCAGATCACCCAGACCAACCATGCCGCTGTCGGCCGTCCACCGGAATGCCTCAATGCCCGAGGAGGAACGGCCGTCGCCTACGATGACCGATCCGTCTGCAGAAGTGCCGCTCGTGAAACTGCCATAGGCTCCACCCGGAAGGTCACCCAATCCGACCATTCCGTCGCTTGCGGTCCAGCGAAAGGGCTGAAAGCCCTTCTGGGAGTCGCTGTGGCCAACGATTACCGTGCCATCTGCAGAAACCCCCATCGCCCTGCTATCGAAGCTTCCACCAGGGAGGTCGCCCAACCCAACCATTCCGTCGCTTGCCGTCCAGCGAAATGCCTCCTTAAAGCCGAATATAGAACTACTCATGCCAACGACCGACGAGCCATTTGCTGATGTGGCGTACGCAATGCTCTCGAAGACACCGTCGGGCAAATCTCCTAGCCCAACCATTCCGTCCCCGGATCTCCACCGAAACGCCTCTGAGCGAAAGGATGATGATGTTGAAATGCTCAGGCCCACCACTGTCGAGCCATTCGCAGACACAGCATTGGCCATGCTCTTGACATTCCCGCCAGGCAAATCGCCCAAGCCCTGAAAACTCGCTGCCTGATCCGCAAAAACCGGGGCCGCTCGTTGCATTGACGTCATGGTCAACGCAATCAACACCGATGGGATAAGCGTTCGGTGAATTGAAACGCAGTTACTTGTAGTCCTCATGATTGCTCTCTCCAGCCCCAGGGTGCATGGCCTTCCAACCCCAAATCCGTCAAGGTGAAAGTCATGTACATGTCCATGCACATAATCAGACACTCTTGCGGTTTGGTCAGAATGACGCTTGAGTTTCTTTTGATGGATGAGAATCGTGAACACCAGATGGGATGTCTCTTCTCTCTCTCTCCTGTTTCTCCCTTAATCTCATCCTACCTACTTGGGAACCTGTGTGTCAATCAGGTTGCATTCAGAGCGTCCCGTGTGGCGAGCGCAAAGCGCAACACCCTTTTACACTGGGGGGAGATTGATCGAAGATTAACAGAGCGGATAAGATGAATGAATCGATGTAATTGAGAAAGAAAAAGGGTGAGTGACGGGGCTCGAACCCGCGGCCTCCAGGACCACAACCTGGCGCTCTAGCCAACTGAGCTACACCCACCAATTGTCCGGTGATGTCCGCCTGATGGCGAAAAAACCGGGCTACAATGCCCTAGCCAGCAGCATTGCAACGGCAAACGATACCATTTTTGGGTCGGCTTGCAACCGGACGGACCCGCGACGGAACAAGGATGGGGGCGATTCCCAGGCGGTTGTGGGGGTGGCTGGGTAGAGTGGTGTCGAATGCCGAGGCGATTGTCGATAAGGACCACATGATGCGTCACAACGCGAATTTCCGACGGGTGGTTGTTCTGGGCGCGATGCTGATCGGGGCAGTGCTTGTTGGCTGCGGGACCGAGCGATTTGAAGAGGCTTCGATCCGTCGCTGGGAGAACATCGGCGCCGTCAATCGAGCCGTCTACGCCCGCGAGCAAGAGTGCCCGGAGCGACTGAGGAAGATCGGCAACCTCATCGAGGCAACGGGCCCGTATCACGAGAAGCGACTGGCGTTCACGCTGGACCTGCTTCAATCCAAACAACAAGCCGAGCGAGATCGATGGCCAGCGCGTCGGGCTCGGGCTGAAAACGATTATCGCAAGCGGATGGCCGGCGACCCGGACAACATTCCTGACGCGGTGGCTGGCATGTGGTATTGAGTTGGTCCACGCCCCGAACACGCTTCCAATCTCCAATTCAAATCAAGAATGAATGCTGTGGCTGGCACCTCTGGCGACTTGGGCATACCGCGCCTATAGTTGGCGAGCATGAGCACCGCCCCCTCAGATCAAGAGTGGACGATCCAACGTCTGCTTGAATGGACCAAGCCTTTCTTTGAACGCAAGGGTCTGGACGAACCGCGATTGGCGGCTGAGATCCTGCTGGCCAAAGCGCTGGGTTGTGCGCGGCTGCAGTTGTACACGCGATTTGATCGGGTGCCCGAAGCCGAACAGTTGGCGGCTTTTCGCGGGTTCGTCAACAAGGCAGCCGACCATGTGCCGATCGCGTACCTGGTTGGGTTCAAGGAGTTTTACAGCCTGGAGTTTGAGGTTTCGCCGGATGTCTTGGTGCCGCGACCCGAGACGGAGATGCTGGTGGAACGGTCCCTTGAAATGATTCGGTCGAAATCCGAGCCGGTTTACTTTCTAGAGATCGGAACGGGAAGTGGCTGCGTTGCGGTAGCGATTTGTAACAATGCACCGAGTGCGCGATTGGTCGCGACAGATGTATCACCCGGTGCCCTTGCGCTGGCGAAGCGGAATGCGGATACCCACGGCGTGGCTGACTGGATCGAGTTTGTTGAATGCTCGGGATTGGATCTGCCGGAGGGCGCGATTGTAGAGGGCGGTTTTGATGTTCTGCTTTCAAATCCGCCCTATATCGCTGAATCTGAGGTGTCGGGCCTTCCGCACAATGTCAAAGATCACGAGCCGCACATCGCCCTGCACGATGGCGCCGACGGTTTGTCGTTCTATCGAATGTTCGCCGAAAATGCGGCGGGCGTGCTCAAGCCATCGGGGCTGGTGCTGGTTGAGATTGGCGAGACGCAAGCGGCCGACGTCACGGAGATCTTCGACGCTGCAGGTGGATTTGAGCCGCCAACCATCTGGCGCGACACGGTCGGCGGGCATGAACGCGTCATGTCGTTTCAACGCAAGCCGTAGGGTGGGCCGTGCCCACCATGTCGTTGGCGCGCGAACGGAGGTGGGCACGGCCCACCCTAAAACTCCCGTCACCGTCTTTCCCGCGCACGCGGGAATCCAGGATTACACGATGAATCACAACTGATTCCAGCACCGATTGTGGTCGCGATGGAGTCGCGGCTGGCACCGCTCTTGTCAGATGTTACGCATGCTTCTGGATTCCCGCTTGCGCGGGAATGACGACAGAACCGTCAGCGCGGCCGTCCATCCACCGCCTCAACAATCCCCGCCGAATACAATCGTTTGGCGGATTGGGCGAATCGGTTATGATGCGGGCGGCGCAGTTGCCTTTTTCTTAATTCAATTCACTCTCAATCTCGCGAGGTCATTGTTGTGGAGAGCCTGATTATCCAAGGTGGGAATCGTCTGAAGGGAACCATTCCGGTGAGCGGGGCGAAGAATGCGGCGCTGCCCATCATGGCCGCCTGCATCCTCTGCGAAGGCGAAACGATTCTTCATAACGTGCCCGACCTGCGCGACGTCCGCCAGATGTGCGTGCTGCTCAATCGCCTTGGTGTCGAAGTCGAACGCGATGACAAAGGATCGCTCCACATCCGCGCCGAAGATGAAATGAACTGCCACGCGGAATACGAACTTGTCAGCAAAATGCGGGCAAGCATCTGCGTGTTGGGGCCGCTGCTGGCCAAACGGCGCAAAGCGCAGATTTCGATGCCGGGTGGTTGTGCAATAGGCGATCGGCCGGTGCGACTTCACATCCAGGGGCTCGAAGCGCTGGGCGCGGATACCGATTTGGTCAACGGCGACTTCGTGATGAAGGCGAAGAAGCTGCGCGGTGCCGAGTTGTTCCTGGGCGGCGCGTTTGGATCGACGGTCACAGGAACCGCAAACGTGTTGATGGCCGCGACACTGGCCGAGGGACGCACGGTGATCGAGTCGGCTGCCTGCGAACCAGAGATTGTTGATCTGGCCGACTTCTTAAACAAGTGTGGTGCCCGCATCGAAGGTCAGGGCACACCGCGCATCGTGGTTGAAGGCGTCGCGTCGCTTCATGGAGCTGAGCACACGATCATTCCTGACAGGATCGAAGCTGGGACGTTTATGATTGCAGCCGCGGTCAGCAATGGCGAGCTTACGCTCAAGGATTGCCGAATCGACCATCTCGTTGCGTTTGTCGATACGCTCAGACGGGTTGGATTGAATATCGAAAAATCGGACAAGGGTGTAAACGTGTCGTCGTCACGCCGATTGGACCCGACCGAGATCACGACGCAGCCGTATCCCGGTTTTCCCACGGATTTGCAGGCCCAAACGATGGTGTTGCTGTCACTAGCCGACGGCAACAGTGTGATTACCGAAAAGATTTTCCCCGACCGCTTCCTGCACGTCGCGGAACTTAATCGAATGGGCACCCGCCTGCGCAAGGAAGGCCCAACCGTCATCGTAGAAGGCGTCAAGAAACTCGTCGGCGCACCCGTGATGGCATCAGACCTGCGCGCATCGGCAGCACTTGTCCTCGCTGGATTGCTGGCCAAGGGGCAAACAAGAGTGCAACGCATGTACCACCTAGACCGCGGTTACGAACGTATCGAAGAGAAACTAAAAGCCGTTGGCGCAGATGTACGACGTGTGACGGACACGATTTAGAGTTGGACGATCATGTGAAAGGTGGCCCATCTCATTTTGAGATGGGGGACACGATGATCGTCATCGCCAACGCCCAAGGAATACGCTTGGGCAATTCTCCGCTTCACCGCTGATCGACTGGCCACCACCAAAACAACATCAAGCTACATCGATACTTATCATCGACTCCCCCATCTCCGAAGGAGATGGGCCACCCGTCCCACAATCAACTGTTATCGACAGGTGTTTCGCATTCTGTCCGAGTTCCACATTCCGGACACCTCGGCATAAGGGTTCCATGAAGCGAATAACCGCAATTCAAGCAACAGCCATCTCGCATCCAACGCCGTCGCTGCACCTCAATTGATTGCCGTCTCCAGATCGAGACGCCGGCAGCGAAGAATAGAAAGCCCGTCAGAAGGTGACACCAGTGATAGAGTCGAGTGAGCGTCGATCCGCGGTGATGTGCGACGTATACAAAGCCTACACCTATCGTTCCAAGGCCGGAGACTAGCAATGCAATCGAAAGGAATCGACGGAATCGCACGTCTCTGGCTCCATGTTCAATATAGACGGGTGGCCCAAGTCTTCAGACTTGGGGGCTCGATTTTCTTTATGACGCGGCGTTTGATTGGCCCATTCCGCTTGAATCGGTGTCTTGTTTCTTGCCCTCTGTCGTACTCTTTCGTTTCTTCTTGAAGTATGTATTGATCGGACCGCTCAGGACGTAGATGGCCACGATGCCGGCGAGAGTTGGCGATGGGGCGGCGATGAAGGTTCCGGCTACGAGCACCATGAGCACGACGTATCCCCATGGTTTGCGGCCGCGTAGGTAGGTGTTGCCGATGTGGACGTATTGCACGCGGCTTACCATGAGCAATCCGGCGACGACTGTGATGACCGGCAATGAATTGACGAGCATTTCGCCGCGTACGTCGGCGACGTGTTCGTGGAGGATGACCATCGATGCAACGAGGGCGGCGGCGCCGGGACTCGGCAACCCATAGAAACGCGTGTGTTTCAAATCGCCCTCGGCGTGTTCGACATTGAACCGCGCGAGGCGCAGTCCGCAGCAACTGACGTAGATTGCGCCGGCGACCCACGCAAAACGCTGTTTGACGAACGGTCCTTCCAGTCCCTCGTGGTGTCCGGTCAGGATCATCACGATCACCAGCATTGCCGGGGCGATTCCGAAAGTGATCATGTCGGCCAGCGAGTCGAGCTGTCCGCCGAAGTTAGTCGTGCCCGTGGTCATGCGGGCGACTCGGCCGTCCATTCCATCGAAAAACATACCGAGGAAAATCAACACGCCACCGACCGAAACGTATGTCGGCAGCAGGTCTTCGATCATTTGCCGGTTGAGCGTCGTTTTGGCGGCGGCTCCTACGCCGGTGAATGCGTCGATCAGACCCAACATGCAAAGGTAAACGGCTGCGAACCCGCAAAGCATGTTGGCCAGGGTGAGCATGGTTGGGAGCACGGCAATGGTGCGAAGTCTGCGCGATGAGCGATGCGGTTTTGCGGGCGTGGCGTTGTCTTCGGCTAACTTCATGGTGTATTCCGCCGTTTGCGCGCTTGCGACTAATTGTTGCAAGTCATCATCGTTGTCAGACCGGCTTGCACTTTGTCGCCGACCTTGGAGATGACTGTGTTCCCTTGATTATCGGGAACGATCAGCTCTGTTCGCGAACCAAATTTAATCAGCCCGAAGCGCTCACCGCAAACAAGCTTGGTTTCAGCCTTGGCATGGCAGATTATGCGCCGGGCGATCAGGCCGGAAACTTGCCGCACGACGACTGGGCCGGCGATCGGCGAGGCGGGTTCGATGATCAGCGTGTTGGATTCGTTAAGCCGTCCGGCATCTTCGTGGCGGGCGTCGAGGAACTTTCCCGGTTGATAGCTGACGTTGCGCACGGTTCCGGCGCACGGGGCGCGATTGATGTGGACATTGAAGATGCTCAGGAAGATGCCCACGCGGATCGCCGGACCGCCGACCTGTTCGTGGTGGTCGAGGTGAACGATTTCGGTCACGGTGCCGTCGGCCGGCGAGACGAGGATGTTGTCGTCAACGTTGGTGATACGCTTCGGATCGCGGAAAAACGAAAACACCCAAACCAAGATGACGGCCGGAATCAGCGCGAGCGTCCAATGTACATAGCAAAGCCCCCACATCGCCGCCCCAAGCACGAGCGTCGAGAGTAAAATTTCCCGCAGGCCTTCTTTGGCAAGTCCCATATCACGCGTCCGTAATCGATCGAATTGCGGCACCTTAGCACGTCGCGCCGTCTCTTTCCATGCGACGGGCTCATAACTTTCGAGCGATGTCTTGCGGCACTTTACTCAGATTGCCGGCGGTATCGCGTGGATCGTATGGTTGACCCGGTTGAGGTGGAGCCGTCATGGGCGTAGACACAAAACAATCATCCAGTGCGCAGATTCGCGAAGTGCTTCTGCGGTTCTTGGCGATCTCGCAACGTCGCTGCGATTCAAACCGAGCCACCGGGCGTCGGGATTACCTGCGGCACAAACGGACGTGGCCACTCGCGATCATCGATCCGAAGGACCCCACGTGCGAAGAGGCGGCGGCCCTTCACAATGCGTCGGTTGGGGGGATTGCATTTCTGTATCGACGATCGATCGACGTTGGTTCGATCGTGCGATTGCGGCTGTTTTGGGGCGATGCGGATAGCCCATTGGTGCCAGCCGTGGTACGGCATCGAACGCTGACGGAGAACGGATTCCTGATCGGGTGCGAGTATCTGGTGTCGCTCGAAGATTGAGGTGTAGGGTCCGCTGTGCGGACCATTTTGTTTCGAATTCCTAAACATGTACATCGCAAAGATGCGCGGTCCGCACAGCGGACCCTACGGGCCAGCCAGCAGCGGTGCTAGCGTGGCCCAGTCGGCGAGGTCGATGATTGGGCTGCCGCCGTCGAGATTCGCGCATTGGCACGCTGGTTGTAGGAATATATTGGCGTCGAAGCACTCGACGAAGAACTGCAAATCATGCAGATCCACGTCGCCATCTGAGTCGAAGTCGCCGGCTGCTGGGCACGGGTCGCACCCATCGATGGTCAGGGTCGCCGGGTCGCTGCTGGGTACGCATAAGGGCGACGTATTAAAAGCGAATGCTATGTATTCACCGGCGTTGGCAGCGGTAACATTGGTGATCGTGAGCGTGCCGGAAAATGCGCCGGAAATCTGACCGCCGTCCGCCAAGCCCGCTCCATCTTTGGTCCATGCCCACAGGAATCCACTCCCGGTCGCATCGGCTTGTAAGACAACCGTCTCACCGGTCTCGGCGCATTGGTCGGTTGGGTGCATTGTGAACGCGCCGCCACCCACCGCGAATTCGCCGACGGTGGACAACTCTGATCCGCATGCGTTTGAAACGAAACACGTGTAATCGCCGCTGTCGTCGGTTGAGACGTTGGAGAGGTTTAGCGTGGGGGCGTCGGGCGCGCCGAAGGGCTGACCATCTCGTCGCCATTCGTAGTGAAGCGGTTCCGAGCCGGTGGCTGTGACTGAAAACGATGCACTTTCGCCGGCGCAGCGCTCGATCAGAAACTCGGGCTGGCCGGTGATGGTAGCGGGGGTTCCCACGACTTCGAGAGTGGCTTGGTCGCTTGTTGCGATGATGCATCCGTCGGTGACGACGCAATTGTAAATGTCTTCGTCAGATCCTGCGACGTTGGTGATGGTCAGGTTTTCGGTGTTTGCGCCGGAAATTGTTCCGCCATCGACGAGAGGTGTTACGCCTTTGAACCATTGGATGGTCGCGGTTGGTTCGCTCACAGTGACGTTGAAACTGGCGTTACCGCCCAGGCACTGTTCGACGGATTCCGGTTGGCCCATGAGCAGTGCAATGGCGTCGCAAACGTCGGGGATATCGTTGGCATCGCAGTCGGGGCTGCATTGGTCTGGGATGCCGTCGAGGTTGCAGTCGGTGGCAGTGCCCGATGCGATGTCGCATGAGTCGAGCGTGCCATTCTCATTGCAATCACGATCGACAGGCGTGGGGGCGATGAGTTCGATGTTGTCTACCTGCCAGCCCAGTCCGGTGTTGACCGACCCGTCGCGCGAATCGAAGCGCCATTCCAGATCGATCGTTTGGCCGATGTATGCGTTGAGATTGACGGTTCGCGTCTCCCAATCGTTTTGCACGCCATCATTTCCGGCATCGTCGACTTCAACACCGTTGGCGGTGACGTAGGCCCAGTCGAATCCGGAAGCGTTGGCATTGCCTCCCTCACCGTTGTATGCCGAGCAATAGGTCAACGTTGCCGATACGGCGTTTGCGGGGATCATGATCTGGGCGGCTGACAGAGTGCCAATCGCTGTCAGTCCGGAATCGAAGTTACAGAGACCGTCTTGTCCGAAGTAGGCCCAGGTGATTGGGTTGCAATCGTTAAGGCGCGGGCAGTCGCTCGTGCCGTGCCACATGCCGTCGGCGTTCCATCCGCTTGGGGGGAACTGATCTTCAAAATCGCTGGCGAGCAAGACGATGTCATCGTTTCCGCCAAGTTCGCAAGAGTCGGGTACATCGTTTCCGTCGCAGTCGATGCTGGCGCCGGTTGCTATGTCGCAGATATCTTGCGTGCCATTGTTGTTGCAATCTTCGTCGGGCTCGCACAAATCGGGAATGGTGTTGGTATTGCAGTCTTCGGCGCCGGCTTGGATGTCGCACAGATCGGGCACGTTATTCCCATCACAGTCGATGCTGGTTCCGCTGGCGATGTCGCAGATGTCCTGGATGCTGTTGGCATTGCAGTCAGCCAGTTCTTCACATTCGTCTGGGATGATGTTGTTGTTGCAGTCTGCGCTATCTTCGCGGGCAATATCGCAAAGGTCGGCGATGCCGTTGTTGTTGCAGTCGTCCAGCGATTCGCAATCATCGGGTAGCATGTTGTTGTTGCAGTCGGTGGCGCTACCTTCTGCGATTTCGATTTCGTCGGAAATCGAGTTCTCGTTGCAGTCCTGGATGACTTCGATGTCCATGATGATGGGCAGATGGTCCGCCGTATTGGATTCATGGGTGTCGTTGGAGTTCAATCCGGTTCCCGCAAGCGCCGCGCCATTCATGTTGAGCGTGTTGAGGACGAAGCTGTTGGCCACCACGGTTGTGCTGTCAGTGTAGATAAAACGGTCGAGGCGTGAGAATGGGTTCGACGTGTCGCTGGGCCAAGTATCCGTGTCGCCCGTGAACGGGTCAGCCGGAAACAAGTCGCCCATGTCGGTGTTGTCCCAATCGCCTTTGACGTCGGTTCCGTAGGTGACTTCGTTTTGAATGTCGCCGTTGGTTAGCGTCAGTTCGGGTTGAACGCTGGGGCCGACGAGATTGAAATCGCCCATCACGATCATCGGCGTGCTGGGTGACAGGACAATGTTGTTGCCGGAAGGTCGTGGTTCACCGCGCGCGTCGCCCAACCAATTCGCGATGGCATCGACGCTTTGTTGGCGCAGGGCGTCTTCCTCGCTGCCGCTGAAGGCTTTCAGGTGAACGCCCATCACGTAGATGTCATCACCGTAAATGGCGTCGGGCAGATCGATGCGACCGATGGTGACACCTCGTGTCGCTGATGCAGGGATGGTGTCCGCGCGGGTGTCGGCCAACGGGAACCGCGATGCCAGTACATTGCGAATGCCGCCGGACAAACCGAATTGCACGTCCCAACTACCGGAGGACAATGGCAGAACGGCATTGAGTCGGGCAATCATCGTCGATTGCGCGACGTTGGTTTGAATTTCCTGGAACACGATGACGTCGGGATCGACCGCGACGAGGATGCGGTTGAAGGCGTCGTCCGTGCCGGGTTCCGAGATGAAGTTTCGTTGGACGTTGTATGACATCACGCGAATGTGCAATGGATTGTCGCGCGAGTAATCACCGGCGGTTGGATCGAATGCAGCGGCTGGCAGGGCGCATACGAATACAACGAAAGCTGAAGTAAGTTTAGTTCGCATGTGCGCGTCCGGTGTTGTTGAAAGTCTGTACCCTGCCAATTGTATTGTTGGCTTGGTATGGGGCGGTAATCAAGGCGGAATTACACGTCGTGCCGCAATGCAGCGACGTATCCCTTCAATCAACTCAACCAAGACGTCTGCCGATCAGGATGCGTGTCGATTTTGCGCGATGCGCTGTTTGATCTCGTCCTTGAGGTCGTCGATTTTTCCACCGACTGCGGCGTCTTTGATGATGCGGAGGATGACCTTCTTTGCCCCGTCTTTTCCCCATCCCTCGCCATGCACAATATAATGCTGTGCGGCTTTTCCTACAATGTATGAGCCAACTGCGGCCGCACACGCCTGCATGGGTCCGGTAACGAGCGTACTGACACCGAATGTCAGCGTTTTCAAGACGCCCGAACCGGCGTGCGTGATCCACTCCGCCCCAGCAATCCAACCTGCACTTTTCCCGATTTCCAGAATCAACGAGCGCACTTGCTTGGCTGATAACCTGCAATCGTAAATGTCGGCGATGCTGTGAATCATCTTTGCATCGACGAGCGCACCGCCCGCGATGTCAGCGACTGGCACCGGATTGAACGCGACAGCCAGCGCTTTTCCGATGGCGAAGTTGCGGATGGTTTTTTCTGCTTGCTGGCTGCGGATGGATTCTTTGACGGCGATTAAGCGATCGGCTTTGTCCGAAGTGAAGACGGCTGAGTTGAGAGCGATGAGCGCTTTGCCCTCGGCACCGAGGATTTCCAACATGCGGACCTGCAGCGCTTCGATGTCGGGCGGTGGTTGAAACTCTTCTTCGATTCTACTTCCGTCGGCGCGTTCGATGATGCGGACGCGTGGCATGGGGTTGGCTGCGACGGCGACAACGTCTTCGGGTTTGATGAATTTCGGCACGCGATCGTCGCGAATTTTCGCGAGGAGGCGTTCGAGTTCGTCGGGCTTGCGGGTGTCGGTTTTGTTGAAGACGACGATGATCGGCTTGCGGGCTTCAGCCAGTTGGCGGAGGGCTTCGTATTGCACGTCCATGAAATCGTCTGCGACCACGAAGAGGATTAGGTCGGCGGAAGCGGCTGCGTCCTTGGCCATTCTGGCGCGCTCGGCACCATCGACTTCGTTGAGACCGGGTGTGTCAACCAATATGACTTTGGAACTCGCCAGGCCCGGGACTTTGTAGGAGCAGGTGGCCCAGTCGTAGCGGTTGTTGGCCGTCGTCCAGCCGCCGATGGGGCCGGTTTCGGCGTCTGATTCGGCGCGGAGGGCATTGATCAGTGAGCTTTTGCCGACGTTGATCGAACCAAAGCAGAGAATGTGAACCTCGCCTTGCCGCAGCTTTTCTTGCATCGCTTCCAGTTGAGCAAGGTCCTCGGACATCAAGTCCCGTTCCTCGGGCGAGGCGCTGCGGACATCGTCGAGGATGCGCTCGAGCGATCGGACGGATTGCTCGAAGAAGGCGTGCTGCTCTTCGGGTTGAGCTTGATTGTCTGGTTGGTCGTTGGCCATTGGCGTTTATTTCTCTGGCTGTGTGGTCAGGCTTTCCAGTTCTCTGGCCCGTTGCAACATCGTCCGCACGAGCAGTTGCTGGCCTTCACTTTCCAGAATTGAGACCAGACGCTCGGTCAATCCAGATACGTCGCGTGGCTTCGTTTCGGTTCTGGTTTCGGTGGTGCCGTCGGCTTTTTGAACCTCGACGGTTCGCGCGACATCGATCGCTTGTGTTTGGACGACGTCGGCTGACTCAACGATTCCGTCGAGGCGTTCGGTGATGCGCTTGTGCAACGCGTCGGCATCGGCTGAGGTGTAGCAATCGCGCTTGTTGAAGCAGACCAATACACGTTTGGGGATTGCGGCAACGTCTTTGATCTCATCGAGTTCAAAATCGCGTAGGTCGTCGGCAATCACGAAGACGACGACGTCGGCTTTTCCGACCTGCGTGCGGGCGATGAGGGCCCTCCGGTCGCCGAATAATTCCTGCAATCCTGGCGTGTCGCGCAGAATGATTTTACCCATATCGGGGAAACTGATTTCCGATGATTGGGTGGTCGCGCCCCCGACGACATCGGTTGCAAATCGGTCCTGTCCGCAGATGGCGTTGAGCAGCGACGACTTGCCACCGTTGATCGCGCCGAAGACGATCACTTCGAGCGTGCTTTCGGTTGACTTGTGATCGAGGTTGCGCAGTTCGTCGCGCAATGCACGTTGAGCAGGCGAAATCGGTCCGGTTGCAGCCGGTGACGGTTGAGACTGTTCCGCCCGGCGTATGTGTTTGCGGGTTTCACGGGAGATTTGGGCTGGCGACATGGTCTCGATGTCGCGATGGCGTTTCGCTTTCGGCGAGGCGAGTTCGCGCCAAATCAGCCAGCCAGCGTAGGACGATCCAGCAAGTACAAGCAGCGCACCGACGCCGACAATCGCGAGAAACGGCAAGGCCATCGCGTCATCGGATTCTCGCATGGCGCGGTACTGCTCTGCGATCTTCGGCGCGGTGGTCAGCATTCCCCAACCGAGGCCAATGACCAAGGCGATCAGGATGACTCTGGCAATGGACCGTTTCATCGGCAGCGTCTCAAATTCGGATCAAATTCGTTGTTGGCGGATGATCCTGCGGTAGCAGTGTAGCGCCACGGGGAACCGGCATCAAGGCGTCGCGGCGAACGTCGACTGCACGGGCGAGATATTCGCACATGATGCCTGTTGCCTTTAGAATCCGTCCATCGCGCATGGATGGAACCATGCGGCTGGTTTTGCTTGGGAGATACGGTTTCATGTTTGGATATCATCGCTTGTCGTCGTTGGTTGTTGGGTCGATTGTTGTCGTGTCGATCATCGTTTCCGGTTGCACCGAAGCGCCGCCGCCGCAGGAGACTGCCTCCCTTCGGGCGATCAATGCCAGCCCGGATTCCCCGCAACTCGATGGCTGTCTGCAGGATGGAACGGTTGCGTTTGACGCGATCGGTGGGCAAACGCCCGGGACAACCTACGCCGAGGTCGCGATCAGCAATTCGTCCGTGAATTTTGTGGCCGATGGCGACGATTGTGTTGAACCATTCCTGGTGGGACAAAACGTTTCCCTGGCTGCCGACAGCGAATCCACACTGCTCCTCATCAACGTATTCGACGAAATCGAGACAGTATTGCTTACCGACGATAATTCAGCCCCTGCGGCTGGCATGACGCGATTGCGCTTCGTGCACGCCCACCCTGAGGGCCCCGAGGTGGACATCAATCTTTCGGACGGCACACTGCTGGTGGACGATATTTCGTTTCGAGGCGTGAGCGAATATCTGGCGATCGATGCCGGCGAGATTGTGCTTCAAATTCGTTCGACGGAGGGCGACGCAATTCTCAGAACGTTCGCAGCGTTCACGGCTGAGGAAGGGCAAGTCGTGACGTTCTTCTTTCTGAACACGGACGACGAGAACGTTTCACCGGGCGTCTTTTTCGTTCGCGACGTCGAGTAGGTTGCGGGAGTGTGCATGGCCACCTTTCCAATCGATCGACTTAAGGCGACCAAGGGGTTCGCAAGTGTTGACGTTGCGGGCCCGTTTGATCGCGACGGCGTTGAATTGTGCTGGGGAGAGTCGGCGCGGTGTACGACGCCAGACCTTGAAACGTTGATTGATGAAATCTGGCGGCGCGAGTTGGCGCAAGCGAAACGCAGCGGTGCGGTGTTGTTCAATGGTGATTTGGTTCGATGCGTTGGCCACACGATGGCGGACGGCGTCTTGCGAATCGACGTGGGGCCGACCGACTACAAATCATTTCTTGGCACCAACTTGCGAAGCGGTCACTTGATCGACGAGATCGGGCGAGATGCATTCGCGAATGCGATTGGCGTTAGCGCGTTGATTGTCAGTTCCGACGACCCAGGGGTTATCCTGTTGGGTCATCGCAGCACGAAAGTCGTCGATCAACCCAACGCCATTCACACATTCGGCGGGGCGCTCGATGCGGACGATCGAGACGTTCACGGCAACATCGATGTCTTCGCTGCGGTCACGCGCGAGCTTTGCGAAGAACTCACCCTTGGTGCCGACGACTTGGTCGCGTTGCAGTGTCTTGGGTTGGTGCATGATCGCGTCATCTGGCAACCCGAACTGGTGTTCGAAGCGCGTATGAATATGGGCGTTGAGGAATTGGCCCGACGGGTTGATGTTGCTTCCGAGAACGCCGAGCATTCGGATGTCGAACGAATTGAGGGGTTAGCCGAGACGTTGGCCAATTACATGGTTCAATCAAAGCGAACGACACCTGTGGCGATGTCGGCATTGTGCTTGCACGGGTGGCAACAGTTTGGCAACGAGTGGTGTTTGAATTTGTTGGAGCGATTTTCGTGAGTACCGATCACGAGAAGTTCATGCGGGCGGCGCTAGATGAAGCGTGCATCGCCGGAGACCACGACGAAGTTCCGGTCGGGGCGGTGGTGGTGCGCGACGGGCGGATCATTGGTCGTGGGCACAATCAGAAGGAATCCTTGCGCGATCCGACCGCCCACGCCGAGATGCTCGCGATCACGGCTGCGTGCACCGCGGTGGGGGATTGGCGGCTGACCGATTGCACGCTTTACGTCACGCTCGAACCGTGTCCCATGTGCGCGGGGGCTGTCGTGCTTGCTCGAATGAAACGTGTGGTTTTCGGGGCGGCTGACCCGAAATTCGGGGCTTGCGGTTCACTGTATACGATTGTCGACGATCCGAGGTCGAATCACCAGGCGACTGTCTTATCGGACGTTGAAGGCGACGAGTGCAGCCGCATACTCACCGATTTTTTCCAAAAGCAGCGTGCGATGGGAAAAAAATGACCGACGTATTGCCCATTCGCCCATAAGCAGAAGTCTTTTCCGCAATACCTCATCTATTCAGCCGCCAATGACGTTCTTCTCGGTCCTGACTTTATGGTTGGGATTCAATCAACTTGCGTCCCTGCAAATCCGAATTGAGTATTAACAACATCGTCTGAGGATTCTACCCCATAAACGGGTCGGGGTTTTCGGTAAGGCGATATTAATTCAGTGTCGTTAATAAAAGCGTGCGCGCCATGTCTAGTAACCTCCTAATTGGGAGGTCTCACGGGATGGAAGTCGTATCACGGCAAAGGTGGGGATCCCGTTCGTTCTCGGGAAATTAAGGTCGGCAAATGAACACAGCGATCGTTCGGCCCTTCATGGTGGCGACCCGAAGGGTGTTTGAAAAAATGCTGGAGTGTCCGTGTCGGGTTGGGAAACCAGCCGTCAGTCGCGGTTTGAATTCAACCGAGGATACCGTTCGCGCGATCGTCGAGGTTTCCGGAAGCCATCGAGGCTACATGGTCTTGAATCTGCCTGGGGATATTGCGAACGTGGCGGCTTCCTTGCTGGGGGTTTCAAATGAAATTGAATCATCCGCTCAAAACGCTTGGGCGGGCGATCAAATCGCACACTTTATCAAGACGCTCGTCCGTCGAAATCCGAATTCGCCGGACATGAAACTCGCCGCGCTCCCCAACAGCGACGGCCGCTTCGAATCATCGGTCTTGTGTCAACAGGGTGCGTGGTTGGAAGTGCCGATGATTGGCCGATTCGGAAAATTCTCTTTTGCACTTTGCATCAAACCGGTGCAAACGCTTCCTGAAGCCCAGGGCCAAGCTGAGATGGCGAAATCTTAGCCGGCTTGCGATTGGTTCTTGTTCGGCAACTGCATCAATCGAGTACGCGGGCAAAGCTGATTTCATGGCCCGCGGGGTCGCGAATATGGAAGTAGCGCTCGCCCCATGGAGCGTTGGTTGGCTCGGTTGATGGATGCCAACCATTGGCTAGGCATCTTGCGTGCATGTCGTCGACGTTGGATACGTGGATGATGACGCGGCCCCACGTGCTTGAACCGTCCTGATCATCGCTCTCAATAAGGTTCAGAAACCCCTCTCCAACACGAAAACTGGTTAGCGGTTCATTCTCTCCACCGTAGATCATCTCGAACCCCAACGATTCGTAGAAACCAATCGATACTCGTACGTCGCTGCAGAACAGCGTTACGGCGCTGATCGATTCAATCATTGCGGTTGAGTCGTTATTGGCGGGCGGATCGTTTGGCATGTTCGTTTCGCTCGCGTCTCTTGGATTCTATCCGACTTGCTGGCCGACGGACTGGGGCGTTGCAGGCATTATCGGCGATCGCAGTCCAATCGCGGCAGATTATCCTTTCGGCATCGATTCGCTAGAATCCGGTGATGAGCAATGTCCAGCGATGCGACATTTTAATCATCGGTGCCGGTCTCGCCGGTGCATCCACGGCGTTCCACTTAAAGCGTCTGGGCGTCGGTGACGTGGTCGTGTTGGAGAAGGAAAGCGACCACGGCATGCATTCGTCGGGCCGCAATGCTGCAATGGTCCGGGCTCGTGTTGGCGACGCGGACGTCGAGATGTTCACACGACGTGGCGCGGAGGCGCTGCAATCTGGGACCCACTGCGAATATCGAAAAACCGGCAGCATGTTGCTTGGATTGGGCGATGATCCGGTCAGTGATTACTTTCCACTGACGAAAGGCAAAGGCCTGTGGTGCCCAGAGGATGGCATTGTTGATCCAGCTGGCCTGCTTCAAACTTACCTGCGGGGGCAGGACGTTCGCTATGCGTCACCGGTGATGGGCTGGGAATCGGTGGACGGTGGATTCTTGGTTCGCACCGATTCGGCGTCGTTCCGCTCACGGGTGTTGGTCAATGCAGCCGGTCCGTGGGCTGGAGAAATTGGCGAGTTACCGTTGGAGCCGCGCAATCGGCATCTTTATGTCACGCCTTCGATGGATGGCATCGACGCATCGCTACCGTTTGTGTGGGATGTGGTGAACGGGTTGTATTTTCGCCCCGAAGCCGGCGGACTTCTTCTGTGTGCCTGCGATGAATCCGTCCGCGAACCGGGTGACTATCTCGTTGATGATTCTGTCGAAGGTTTGTTGGCAGAAAAGCTGCAACGTCATCAACCGCGATTGGCTGGCATTTCGATCAAAACAAAATGGACCGGCCAACGGGTGTTCGCAGCCGACCAGAAGTTTGTGATCGGTTACGACGGGCGCCATCGCGGTTTGTTTCATGTCGCCGGACTCGGTGGGCACGGCGTGACATCGTCATACGCGGTGGGCCAGTTCGCAGCTGATTCGATCGTCCGAGAGGTAACTGACGAGCGGCATCCGTTCGCACCGTCGCGGTTGGTGGACGCGCCGTCTGTTGTTTAATTTCGAGGACGTCGGTTCATACAGCTGTGCCACTGCTCTGTGAGCAGTGCTGGAGTGCCAGATGCGACCCGCGACCATGCTACTGATTCAGAAGTAGCACATCTCGATTCCCCGCCGAACGTAGGGCTAATAGGCGACGTCAAACGTTTTGAACTCACCGGTTGCAGGCGATTCGCATAGCGCGTGTTTGGTGATGTTCCCCGTCATTTCCTGGCAGATACCATCGTGCAATTGTGACAGGGTTTGCTGCTCTCCTTCGGCAACGAGTTCGACGCTTCCATCGGCTAAATTCTTAACGTATCCGGTGACGTCAAAGGGTTCGGCGATGCGGCAGACGGTGTACCGAAATCCCACGCCTTGCACGCGGCCAACATAGCTGACGGTGATTCGGGATTTGTTCTCGAATTGGGTCATCGGTTCAAATCCAGCGCGGGTCAGGCATTGGCTGGGTTGATCTTCGTCATGCAGATTTCGCGCCCGTCCTCGCGATATTCCACCTCGTTCATGTAAGCCCGAATCAGCATGATGCCGCGTCCGCAAGGCAGCGACAAGCGGTCGGGCGTGGTGGGGTCGGGGATTTCTTCGGGACTGAAGCCGCAACCTTCGTCGCGAACGCAGATGATCACGCGCCTCGGCGAGACAATATATCGAACCCGAACCTTCTTGTTGGCGTCGCCGCAATTGCCATGTCGGACGGCATTGGTCATGGCCTCTTCGAGGGCGAGCTTGATGGCGAATGTGGAGTCCTCGTCGTAACCAGAATTTTCGATTTCCTTGAGGATGACGGCTTCGGGCTGCTTGGCCTCGGTCAAGGTGCTTTGAATCTCGATGACCTTGAATTCATCGTCGCGGGGGGAATCGAAGTTTTGTGGATCGACGGGAGTCATGTGATGGTGTCTGGCGGTCTTTCACAGATTGGTTCGTCGGGTTGGCAACCGCAATGGCTCACGATGGACAGGCGAATCAACAGCGTCAACCGAATCGAAGGCGGTCGATCGCTCAAGCGAATTCGCTACGAGAAACTGCTGATGGCGTCGGTCGATTGCTCGTGGATGTCGAAGTGCTTGCTCAACCGGGTGATCTTGAAAACTTCGTAGATCTGCGGGTTGATGTTGGAGAGCTTGAGCTTCCCTTTCTTGCCTTCGACTTCTTTCTTGAGGTTGATCAACATGCCCAGCGCGGCTGACGACAGATGCTCAACATTGGTGAAATTCAGCAGCAGTTTGATCGCCGGTGTGGACGAAACCAGGGCGAATAGTTCATCTTCGATCTCGCGAATGGACAGCTCTTCCAGGATCTTTCGATCGCTGAACCGAACCATGTTCACGGATTCTTCTTCGATGATCGTCAGATGCGGCGACTTTTCCGTCATCGGGCCAACTCCTGCCTGTTGCGTTACCCAGTTGCTTGTTACTTTAATCTAACCCAGAGTCACAGGGTGTCAATTGTATCGGAAATCCGTCGCCAATGGCGGTTGGAATTCTCAAGGGGTCTTTTACCTGTGGCGACCCGGTGGGGGGCGGACTTCTCTAGTTGGTTGAGCGGAATAGCAAGCGACGCCCCGGCATCATCGGCAGCCGGCAACTCGACTCAAATTGTAAGCAGGTGGCATGAATTCAACCAATATTGAAACCAACCGGTTCCGCGATGACGCCCTACCGTACCTGACGTCGGACCTTCCGGGCGTGGGCGGGACCATCAAGAACTTCGACGAGGATTTTGTCGTTGAAGAAGTTCCCAAGTACGAACCAAGCGATGAAGGCACACACGTTTTTTTCGCGATCGAGAAAAAGGGGCTGACCACCCGCGATGCCATCGCCCGCATAAGCCGCCAGGTTGGCTGCCTCCGACGCGACGTGGGATATGCCGGGCTGAAGGATGCCCGCGGTGTCACCCGGCAGGTCTTGAGCGTCGAGCATGTCGATCCGGAAAAGGTTCTTGCTGCGTCGGTCGATCAGGTCAAAGTTCTTTGGGCGAAGCGTCATCAAAACAAATTGAAGATCGGACACCTCGCGGGCAATCGGTTTGTGATTCGCGTGCGCGATGTTCAGCCCGGCTGCCTTGAGCGCGCCAAAGCGATCGTCGCCCGGTTGGTTGAAACGGGCATGCCGAACTATTTCGGTCCGCAGCGATTTGGAATGCGCGGGACCAATGCCCTTGTAGGCCGAGCGGCGCTTTTGGGTGACCATGAACAGGCGATCACACTGATCTGTGGGATGCCGCGCGAAGATGATTCGCAAGGCGCACGGTCGGCGCGCGAGTTGTTTGATCAGGGGCGCTATGGCGAAGCGCGAAAGGCCTGGCCGTCCGGTCATTGCACCGAGCGGGCAATCTGCAAGCGAGCCGACCGCGATCAGGCGGACTGGTCAAAACTGTGGCGCAGCATCGATCGAAAAATGCGAAAGCTGTACATCTCAGCGTTTCAAAGCGAGCTGTTCAATCATGTGGTGGCCAAACGAATCGACCGACTCGGCGAGTTGATCCCGGGCGACCTGGCATGGCTGCATCGAAACGGAGCATGTTTCGCGGTAGAGGATTTGGCCGAAGAGCAAACGCGCTGCGATCAATTCGAGATTTCGCCATCGGGTCCAATGTTCGGCAAGAAGATGACGCAGCCAAAGCAAGATGCCGGTGAACTGGAATTGTCGGTCTTGAAGCAAAGCGGGCTGGAACTGGATGGGCGTTTCAGCGGTGCAATCGACCGGCCCGAAGGGGCAAGACGACCCATCCGCATTCCGGTCCAGAGCGCAGAATGCTCTGAAGGCGAAGACTCGAACGGCGCATTCCTCAAACTACGATTCGAATTGCCGCCGGGTTCATTCGCAACAAGCCTCGTGCGCGAGGTGTGCAAGTAGGCCGGGTCATCGGCCCGGCATAGCTGCGAAGTAGTTGCGCCGCTGTTAACCGCTGATGGCTAATTGTTTGGTACCCTGATAGCTATGTGATGTTCATGGTGACCAAGGAGGCGATGCTATGTCAGACTGTGCAACTCGAGCCAGTCGGTCGTTGTTCAAGGCCTTCAAACTTAACCTGGTTCCAGTGTGTTTATTGTGCATACTGCTATACACGTCTCCTTCTGCCGGCGGTGATTTCGACGAGTTCAATCAATACCCGCCTGGTGTTCCCAAGCCGACCTCGTGCGACGAGTCAACTTATGAATGGAAAGCCGTAGGTGAGCGCAATGATGCCGGGCGCTTTGGTGAGTGGCGGTTTTATGATCCGGAGGGAAATCTTCGGGCGGTCTCGCAGTATCGAAACAATCTGCTTCATGGCGTTCATAAGTGGTTTGATTCGTCGGGGCAGAAGCGCGGTTTGTCTGAATTCGAAGACGGGGTCTCGCACGGTCTTTTTATTCGTTGGTACGAGAACGGGAAAATGCGGGAGTGTCGGGAGTTTTCTCAGTCCAAACCGTGCGGCAATTGGAAGTCATTTCATGATGACGGTACGCAGAAACGTGATGTTGTGCATGCCGATGGGTGGCCGGTGAGCACCGAAAAGCGATGGTATGAAAATGGCCAGCTTGAGGCGGTTGTGAGTCGAAGCGAGGGCACATTGGAAGGTCCGACTCGACTTTGGTACAGCAACGGAAAACTAAAGAAGGAAACGAGCTATCATCAAGGACGTGGGGTCGGGGTCGTTCGAAAATGGTATGAAAATGGGCAGTTGCAGTTCCGGTGCACGTTGGAAAATGCAATGCCGTGCGGGCTGACTGAGTATTGGTTTGAGAGCGGTGTTAAGAAGAAGGAATTCTACCGCGAACTCGGGGTTAGGTCGGGGCCATGGCGCGAATGGCACCGGAATGGGAAACTTACGATTGAGGGGCAATACGTGGATGGTAAGCGTGATGGTCGGTGGACTTACTTTGACACGGATGGAAAGTTGACCAAAGAAGAGACTTGGTTGATGGGTGTTCAAGTTGAGCCGAAGTCTGTTGACTGAATTGCGGACGGGTTCATTCGTGACAAGTCTCGTGCGCGAAGTCTGCAAGTAGGTCGGGTCATCGACGCGACAGCCCTGGTTATGCCAATAGCACAAAGACATCCTTGGCGGGTTCGCAACTGATTTTCGGATCGCCCACATCGTTGCACAGTTGGTCAAGGCATTCGAGTGCGATCGCGTAGTCTTCACTGGATTGTTGTGCCATCGTATTGGAATTTCGCCAAACGATAACAACCTGCTTCGTCGCCAACTCGGACACGCCACCGAAGAGTGAATCTGAGAAGGCGTCCCAATGATTATTGCCAGCCAACGGCGGGTCCATGGGAATCACGGACTTCACGGATTCGATAAACGACCGTTTGTCGGTTGCGCGCAAACCGTCGATTGTAAATTGCGTGCAGTTCTCGCCAAGCAGCCGCAACAGGATGCATTCAGCCTCGGCTGGAGAAACGTTGTGAAGTCCGCGATTCATTCGGGCTCGCCGTGCGCAAGGCGTCCCGAACCCTTCCGCTTCGTTGAAGGGCGGGGCACGATTTACGATTGATTGTACGGTGGTTTGGGAGGGAATTCTTCCCTTTAAACAGCCTCGGCGACGTTCTTTAGTTCTTCTGATGCTGCGTAGAACTCTGGTAGGGCCATGTCGCTTAGGTAGACGATGCCTCTGCACGCCCGCATCCCGTGATCCTTGCTGTTGACGAAGAAATCTTCGCCTAGCATGGTCTTGATCTGGTCGAATTGCTTGACCTGGATCTTCCTTGCGAGGCGCGAGAACGGGCCGTCCATCTCGTAGCTTGGGAAGGAAGCCGACTTCTGCGTGTTGAAGCAGCTATCGAAGCAGTTGTCCATGTCCGTCAGGTGCGTCAGCGATGTCGGCACGAACAAGTTCGACTCCGAAGGATGGAATTTGAACCAGACGTTGCGGTAGCCCAGCACGCGGATGTCGTGGCGGCCCGACTCTTTTTCGTATTGCTTCAGCGCCTGCGAGACGGCTTGCAGAACTTTGTAGTGCGTGTCGGGACCGCTGCCTTCGGGATCAAAGGCGACGGTGACGATGTCCGGGTGGACTTCTTCAAGCAAATCGTGAATGGGCGGAACGTCGCGATCGATGCGCGGCGGTTCGGTGAAGAGGTCGCCTTTGTAGAATCCAAGTCGCAAGTGGCGGACAGCCTCCCCCAGGAATCCGTAGTACGCCCATTTGAGTTCTGATTCGTATTCGCGGACCCGGCCCTTGAGCTGCTGGACGATGGCGATGTCCTTCTTGCCGGGATATTGCGTTGCAAAGTAATTCAGCAATTCCGAGCAGCGTTCTTTGATGTTGTCAGCCCGGTCCTCTTCGTACACTTCAAACAAGTTGCGGAGCAAACGTCGTGAAACGGCTTCGGCTTTCTTGTCTTCGTGATTGCGCGCGGCACCTTCGTGGTAGTACGACACGTCGATTTTTCGCGACTGCAGACTGTTGGGGTCGAAGTAGCGGGCGGCTAGCAGCTTGTCGAAGTCTCCGCGTTTCATCCGCTTGAGCACATCTTCGATGGCCGTGTGCATGTAACTGTTGGTGACGGCATTGAACCCCGACGTCATGTACGCGAAGTGATGCTCGGTGCTGCTGCGCCGGACCAGATTCGTCACGTATGGCAGGTAGGCCAGGATGATGTCGTCGTGGTGCGGAGCCGTGTGCAAGAAGCTCTTCTGCTCGATGGGTCGATTGCCCTTGGTGAGGTTGTCGAGAATCTGTTTGTGCGTCAGGTCTTTAAGTGCCTGGGGAGTTTGTTTGGTCTTGGCGAGCAGTTCGGTGCCAAAGCGGTTGGCTTTGAAGTCATCTTCGGACAGCTGCTGGATGGTCTTTTTGTTGTCGAATGACAAGTCCATCACGATCTTGTGGATCTGCTGCTGAGATAATTCATCGCTTCGTTGCAAGTCGATGAAGGATCGATTGGTCAGCCGCTTTGCCGCTCCCTTGGTCAAGTAGAATCTCGCGTTGGGAAGAACCGCCAGCGCGGAACCCGGGAAGCGATTGTTGGCTTCTGATTGAATCGTGCTTGCCACCACCTTCGCTTTGGCCTCACCGGCTGCGATGATGATTGCGACGGCGTTCTTGTTGTACGTGATGGTCCTCAAGCCGATCGTGATGACATGCTTCGACCGGGCAACTTCCATGCCGCCCAAGTCACTGGCAGCGGCTGCACGGGTTTCGTAGTTGGGCTCAAAGAGTCGCGTCGTCGAATAGAAATCCGATCCGCGCACGTTAAACGCGATGTGACCGTCCGGTCCGATGCCACCGAGGAAAAATCCGATGCCACCCAACTGACGAATTTTACGTTCATATTCGGTGCAGAACTGATCAACTCGTTCAAGTACACCCTGCTGTCGCTTCTCGAGGAGCGTCTTCGCCTTCCGCACGCGGAGCGTCAAATCGACCGTCATTTTCGGGAAGATGTCGGTGATTCTCGTGCCGCGCGAAAGGCCGATATGACTGGGATCGATCAGCATCGCCTTGGCCGGGTCGAGACCGAATTCGTTGATGTAGTATTTGTTAACGTAGTAGCGGAAGCTGTTGTGCTGCCGCGTGTCGATTGGATAAAACTCGTCGATCTGCACGAAACGCAGGTCGCTCAACACCGGCTTGCGATCGGTTGGCAGGCCCATTGATTCCAACTCGGCTTGCACATCTTTGCGGTTCCAATTGCGCATGTAGTGCAAGACGTACTTGATGAAGTACTCGGGCGTTTTTCCAGTTGGAAGTGCGACCGAACCGGTTGGGTTTTGCAGAACCCACTCGAGAAAGCGGACAGCCGTCAGCCGGCCGAGACGTGGAAAGTTGTCCACGATGACCGTGCCAATGCGCTCGAGCGGACCGTAGCGCAGGTCGTAGCCACTGGCTTTGATGGCGTTCTGTTCGACGGGACTCGTCGTTTGCGTTCCGTTTGATTTCTTTGATTCTGATTTCGGGCGGTTTGTCGAAACAGTTTTAGCCGTCGCTTGGCTTGCCATGCATCATTCCTTTCGGTGCTTGCCAGGTCGTTGCGGTAAAGCCGGGATTTTTTCCCTGGCCAAACACATGACTTCGATTCTGCCTGCTCGCTATCTTCGTACCCTCGAACGACATTCATGTCATCGTCCGTTCGGGGTCAATCAGATCACTCGGCGGCAAGGCGAATCTAAAGCACCGAGTGAAATTCAGCCATGGGCGACAACACCTCGTGGATTCGCCCAAAAACGTTGGCAGACTTCAGCTGCTCCGCCAACCGCGCGGTCCTGCGTGATGACTTCACCTTCGACGACTCTTAAGCTGCGAAGGTCCCAGTCCAAGACAAGCTCGCGAAGATGACCGTTCACCCCGTCGCGCAACGCATGATTGTCTTCAAACAAATAACCGCCCAGTACCAAGACCTCAGGGTCATAAGCAGCGACGACCATCGCCGCACCCAGTGCGATGTAATTCATTTTCTTAAATAGCGTAGCCGAGAAGGGTTTCGAGTCGTTCTCCTCGTAATGATCGAAGCAGGCTTGCATGATTTCCTGGGTCGAAAGCTTGTCATCGATGGCCTTCGCCACGCTCTTGGGTAAGTCTTTGCGATCCAATTCTTTGATCGCCGCGACAATACCCGGACCCGATGCGACCGCTTCCAGACAGCCCTTGTTTCCGCATGGACATTGCCGACCACCCGGATCGACCACAACGTGCCCGAGTTCGCCAGCACGCTGAGTTGCCCCCGCCAATGGACGGCCCTGCTGCACAAATCGTGCGCTGATACCCTGACCGGCGCGATAATACGCCAAGCTGGCGGCGTCGCGCCCTGCGCCCATGAGCGATTCTGCGGCCGCATTCATCGCGGTCGCCGCACCTTGAATCAGGACGTTTGTTTCGTACTTCTGGGTCAGCAACTTGCCCAGTGGTTCGTTGTGCCACCCCAAGGATGCGCACGTCACCACGTTGCCTTGTCGATCAACCGCTCCGTTAATACCTGCCCATAGACCGAGGATATTCTTGAGGCCAAGATCAATCTGCGAGAGCAGCCCGCGCAGGGCAAGGTCGATCTGTTCGAGGATCATGTCGAGATTTCGATCCTCGCCGAGAACCACCGTTGCCCGACCCATCGGATGACCGTCAGCCGCAACGAGGGCGAGATGCAATTCGTCGGCTGCGATGTCGATGCCGGCGAAGCAGCCAATCCCACGGTTCACCGCCAATAAGATCGCCGGACGTCCGCGACCTTGTCCAGACTGACCAACTTTCTGAAGCCAGCCGGAGGCCATCAGCCGCTGGGTCGCCCCGTTGACGGTGGACCGCTGTCGGCCCAGATGGTCCGCGAGCTTGTGTTGGGGTAAGGGTCCCAGGCGATGCACCACTTGAAGAACCTGCCAATCCATGGGTCTAATCGTCGCAAAATTCATAAGATCGGAATCCGTATCTATTTCCGATCTCCGCAAAACCTATCCTAATAATGTTGTAGCGGAGATTCAACGAAATAGGTACAATTTAATTCGGTCCAAGTATTAAATTGCCGTTAACCGCGATTTGGCTTGCTTGGTTGATGACGGCCAAGAGAATTGTCGGGGAGCCGCCCATGGGCAACGTCGAAGCCAGAAATCATCGTCTGTTCGGCCCAAATCAGTATTCACAAGGCGCATTCTATCACAAATCGCACTCTTAGTAGATGGGAGATGACGCATGAAACTTGCACTTTATGCAGACTGGCGACGGATGACGGTGCTTCAATCGGTAATCATCGTATCGTGGGCCTCTCAGTGCGGTTGCCATAGGGTGTCTACCCCAGGTGCGTCTCCACCGACGGCCTTGGAAAACCAGAAACCTGCCCCCAATCTCGCTTGGGCGGACGACCGGCAGCTTTTCACTTTCTCCGAAGACGAGTTGGCTCGTTACATCCATGATGTAAAGTCAGCGCATCCTCAATTGACCGATCGGGTGATTCACTTGGCCCGCAAGAACATCGGTCAGCCCTACGATATTTATCTGCTGGGCGAGTTTCCGTTTGAAGCGCATGACCCCGATCCATTGTACTGCCTAACGCGCAGCGACTGCCTGACTTTTTGCGAACACATTTACTCGATGGCGCTGTCCGATGACTTTCCGTCATTTCTTCAAACGCTGCAGCGCTTGCGCTACAAAGACGGCCGCGTCGGGATGCTCACGCGCAACCACTACACGGCGGCGGACTGGAATCGAAACAACAGCGGTTTGTTTCTCGACCTGACGACTACGTTGGGCGGAGGGCAAGTGCATGTGCCACTAACGCAAGTCGTTCGTCGCGCGCGCTACTTCAAGAAATTCGGGATCGGTCAAGACATCCCCGACGAGCCGATCACCGATGCATACATTCCCAAAGAGCGCGTTGGCGAAATACTTGATGAATTGCGCGGTGGTGATTTCGTCAACATTGTGCGCGGCAGCGAGAAGTCGCAGTGGGTCGGGCACACCGGACTTGTTGCGATCGGTGATGATGGCACGGTGAACTTTTTGCACTCGGCTCGACCGACTGTTCGAGAACAGGAACTTGTTGGATATCTACAGGGTGACAAAAAGTGCGTGGGCGTGCGATTCATGCGCTTGCGCGAGAATGCCGAGTCGATCGTTAAGAAATTGCTTGGCGATCGCGCGGTGACAGACGTATCGCCAAGCGCGTTGCAAGCGGCTTGGGACCACGATCAAGCCAAGTTGATTCCGGCGATTCGGCAACCGGCGCTGACTTGGATGCAAGCCCAGCGTCTTCAAGGATACCGCCTCAATTACGACACCAAGCACGACGCGGCGCTGCAAAAGGAACTCGAGCGCATCGATCGTGATGTGTGTGAGGCCCTTCAAATCAAGGCAGAAAACCGATCTTTCGGCGTCCTGACACTCAACGATTTGAAGCTGGGGATGCTCGAACCCGATCGCATGTTCTACGCTGCCAGCGTGCCCAAAATTGCAATCTTGCTGGCATACTTTGAAACGCATCCCGAGGCTGCGACCAACCTCGCGGACGATGTGCGCGACGAACTCGGGCGGATGATCAAGAATTCCGACAACGTGTTGGCTGCGAAGTACGGGAAGTTGATCGGCATCGAAAAAGTGCAAGAGATTGCCCAGTCAAAGCGCTATGGTTTCTATAACGAAAAACGCGGCGGCGGATTGTGGTACGGCAAGCACTATGGCAAAGACTCGCCGCGCATCGGCGATCCCCTTCATGATCATTCGCACGGCGCGACGGTTCGGCAATGCCTGCGTTTCTATCTGCTGATGGAACAAAAAAAGTTGGTCAACGCAGCCGCCTCAATCACAATGATGGAAGTGTTCGCGTCTGAACAGCTCAAACACGGTCAATCGAAATTCGTCAAAGGTTTGTCGCCGCACGCGGATTCGATTTTGCGCAAGAGTGGCACCTGGCGCAACTGGCATCTCGACACTGCGCGGGTTCGACACGGTGATCAGTTCTATCTCTTGGCGGGAATGGTCGATCACCCGAAAGGCGCGGAATACTTGTCGGAGATGGCCAAGCGCATTGACGCGCTGATCTGCGATGACAACGCACCGAAGACCGCTTCTGTTACCGGCGATGTTGATTCGAGGTTGGTGCCGGTCGCCGATGTCGCATCAGGCATCGTTCTCGATTTGCGTTATGCGACCACCAACAACTTCACCGGCGAACAGTTGTATCCGGAAGCGATCTGCCTCTTGCGTCCAAGTGTTGCAGACCGGTTGGCCCGCGTTCAGGAGAGCCTTCGCGAGCGTGGATTGGGTTTGAAAATCTTCGACGGGTATCGGCCGCTATCGGTCCAGAAAAAGATGTGGGCGCTGGTGCCCGATCCGAAATACGTCGCCGACCCGAAGGATGGATCGAGACACAATCGCGGGTGTGCGGTTGATGTGACGTTGGTGGACGCCGATGGAAACGAATTGGAAATGCCCACGGGCTACGATGATTTCACCGAGGCCGCCCATCAGGATTATAAAGGTGGGACTCCGAGCGCCCGCCGGAATCGCAATCTGCTGCGACAGGCGATGGAATCGGCAGGGTTTGTTGCGCTGCCGTCGGAGTGGTGGCACTTTGATGCACCCGATTGGCGCAAGTACCCGATTCTCGATGAGCCTTTGACCGCCAAGCAGTAACAGGTCGAGAATTGCTGGCTGTCGAACCGATGAGATGGTGACGTCCACTTGGTTTGGCGTACAATCGTGACGTCGCAATTGAGCATCGAGTTTTAGAAACAGGAGCAGTGAAGCATGCGTTTCAGAAGAACCCGCCTTTGGATTGCCGGCGTTGTGGCGTTTGTGTTTGGTTTTCCGTTGAGCGAAAAGGCCTTTGCCGGGTTGTTTGACGTGGTTGATACATCGATCGGCTTGGGACTCGCCATTGCCGATTCAGCCGGCGACAGCTAGTTGGCATTGTCGTTTGATTCTTGCCGTGCATCGGTGACCTGTCGAGCGTGGGCTTCTCCCCATCGTGCGTATCCCCACAGATAGTTTGTGGGCTCGCGCAGGATCAGCCGTTCGATTCCCTTCATGTAACGACGCGTCACCCACTCGACCGGTTTTGATTCACCCTTCCAGTCGTCGGGGACGATCGTATCTTCGACGACAAACTCGAATCGAAAATCTGCGCCCACCCGGTGCAAGCCAGCCACCACCACTTCGGCATCGTGGCGACATGCGAGCAAACCCACCGAGGCCATCGCCCGCGTGGGAATCCCCAGAAACTCAACTTCAATGCCGCGCCTCGACGCGTGATGGTCGGCGACCAACGCGACGGCGCCGCCATTTTCCAAAACCTGTTCCAGTCTTGTGGTCGCGCTCTGCACGGGAATCAGTTCACATCCGCTTTGGGATCGGATGCGTTTGCGGTACGCATCGAAACCTCGGTTGGGGTGAGGCAGGTAGACGGCTGACGCGTTGATCCCGTTGTAACCCAGGAAGATCGGGAGCATGTCGAAGGAGCCGTAGTATCCGGTTACCAGAATCACGGCGCGTTCTTCGCGCTGGGCAGCCAACATGCGGGTGAGGAAGGGCTCGGGCAGCTTGCCACCGTACTGCTCGAAGTTGCGCTGGTTCAGTTTGCGTGCGGCTAACATGAGGTCGGTCAGGTTGCGCGATCGGTGAATGAAGGATTGCTTGGCGATCGCCGGAATATCGGCATCCGGAAGGTGGCCAACAAGGGCGGCGGCGCACTGGGCTTCACTGCGTTCCTTCAGAGGTAAAAGCAGCCAATACATCAACCGCGCGCCGATACCGGTCACCGTGTAGGAGATCTTGGGTCCAAGGATCGCGAAAGCGATCGCCAAGCCGCGTCGGTGGATGTTGCCCAGTGCCAGGACGAACCGAACGATCGGTTTGGCTGCAGGGGCAACTACGTTGGGTTCGGTATTGGATGGCGATCTGTGGGGGGCGTCTTGATTCATAATTGACCGGTGGGCCTTGGCGATTTGCTCGAATGCTTCGACGACTTTACGACGTCGTCGATCGCGCGTACAACCGAGGTATGTTACAGCTTGGCAATTGGCAATTCGAGTCGGTGATCAATG
>BQJS01000019.1 GCA_021604825.1 Phycisphaerae bacterium
GATCAATCCGCCTACGAGGTATTGGCCAGCGTCGAGCGGGAAGACGCCGTTGAGGCCGGGTAGTGGGACTGCCGATCGACTGGTCCATTGGTTGCCGTCGTATGTTGCGATCGTGCCGTTGGATCGCCCGCCTACGGCTACGATTTCTTCGGGACCGTTGCCCCACAATGACACGAGATCGTCAGCCGTTCCGGCATCGACTTGCTGCCAGTTTTCGCCGTCGTATTCGATGATGATGCCGGTCTGTCCGACGGCAATGATGTTCGTGCTGGATGTGCCCCAGATTTTTAGGAGGGCTGTCGATTCGCGATCCAGCGGTGGGACCGTTTGGGTTTCCCACGTTTGGCCGTCGAAGTGAAGCAGGATCGGCGGGCCGGTGTCGATCTCGCCGCCGACTGCCCACAGGTCATCTGGCGCTGCGCCCCAAATGCCCCAAAGATCGTCTTCGGTGTTGGTGGACATCGTCGTCCAGACCGCGCCGTCGTAGTGCAGGGCCGTTCCCTGTTCGCCGACTGCGTACACGTCGTCGGGTCCGAAACCGAATGCCCATATTAGAATTGGCGTGTCTGGCGTGTTCATGGTTTCCCAGGTTGCGCCGTCGAAGTGGAAGATCACGGACTGGTCCGGTTGGCCGCCTACGATGAAGACGTCGTTTGGTCCGGATCCCCAAACGCCGGACAAAAATCCTTCGTCGGTCGTTGCGAAAGCTTCGCGCCATTCGGGTTCAGCCGGAGAGCCATCGCCATTATTCGGATCGTCATTGGTGCCACCGTCTGGCACTGTTGGATCGCAACCGGCGATGCACGCGAGTACAACCACCAAGCACGCGGCACACATCCGAGACGTCAGCTTGTCTTGAATCATCGTGGTTCTCACAGTGATTCCAGGAATCGGATCAAGTCGGCTTGCTCGCCATCGCTCAAAGTGATGTATCCGTCACGTGCGGTTTGGGCTTCGCCGGCATGGGCGCGGATTGCGTCGTCGATGGTTTCTGCGCGTCCGTCATGGAGATAGGGTGCCGATTGCGTCAGCCCCCAAAGCGGCGCGGTGCGAAATTCCGTGCCCGATGCGACGCTTTGGAAGACTTCGTCCGAAAGCTCTTCGCCCATGTTGTGAATCAGGAGATCGGTATAGGGATGAATCATCTCTCCGGTGTCGAGGGGCAGGCTGGGCACGTGGCAATCGGCGCAACCGATCGACGCAAACAATGCGTCGCCGCGCTCGACAGCCAAGTCAATCGTGCCGCGGAGGGGGGCTGCGAGTAATTCTTGAAAGGCAATCAAGTTTTCGAGATCGGTTGCGTTTATCTCTGGATCGGGGACGCTGTCGTCGCCGCTTCCGGTGCCACCGCCGCCGTTATTGGGAGGGGCTACCTGTGCGAGGTATTCGGGGCGTTGGGTTTTTGGGCGGGCGATCTTGGCGAGCGGGTCGCTGGTGATGCCCATCTGGTTGCCGAGCATGCCGCGGGTGATCGATTCGAGCGTGGCTGCTTGTGCTTTTAATCCGTAGCGTCCGATGCGATCGCCGTCGATGTTCGGGCGGCCGGAGATGCCGTCGTCGTCCTCGTCGGTTGGGTCTTGCATCGAGAGGATGGTTTCGTCGCTGACGCGTTCAAACAAACCCACGCCGAACAGTGGCGGCGCATCATGATCGACGAGCATTGGAACGCCCACGCTAATGACCCGCACAAACGCATCGGTTCCCGAACCGCCAGCCACGGGCGAAACGTGGCACCCGGAACAACTTGCCCCGAGTTGACTCGGCCCGAGACCATCGGCCATGATGAATAGCTTCGTAAAAACCGCGTGACCCAATTCAAACGCATCGCTTTGATCACCGGTAAGATTGGGAGCGGATTCACCCAACTCACCGCCAAGCGGATTGTCGGGCGGGTCGATCGAGGTGACGTTGGCGTTGAGCGGTTCGGGATCGTCTTCGTCGATAACACCGTCGTTGTCGTCGTCGGTGTCGGCTTGGTTGCCCTCGCCGTCTCCATCGGTGTCTACGGATTCGTTCGGATCCTCGGGAAACGCATCTTCCGTATCAGCGACGCCATCGTTGTCGGAATCGGTGACGACAACGACAGGGTCCATGCAACCGGTGATGGTCAATGCAATGACGAATCCGAGAATTCGGCTGACGATGCCGAAACGTGCGGCGTATAGTCGTATCATGCTGTTAGGCTCCTTCGGTTTCATCGTATCGAAACGCAGTTTCCAGGCAAAGGGTGGCTGCCATCGATCGGTGTTTGCGCATAGGATAACCGCAATTGGGGGGCTCCCGCGAATGTATAGGCCGAATGTTTGCAGGCGCTGACAGGACGCTTGTCATTTTGTAGAATCGAAGGTGCTATAGAAAATTGAAGGTCAAAATCAGATGGCGTCTGCCATCCGTCGGGCCGATCTTTAAAGACCTTGCAACAACCCACTTTGGAGCTTCAACCATGCAACGAACCGGGATGCTTCGGGCAGTGTTCCTTTCTGCGACGTTTATGTTGATCAGCGGCTGCCTCGAGCCACCACCGACAGATGAGACCGGTGACGGACCGATCGCCGACGGCATATCGGCGAAGCTTGGCGATCCCCTTCCCGGATCAACTGCTGAACAACTGGCAACGTTCGAGCGCGGGCGCGACATGGCCCAGAAGCGTTTTGACTTGGCTGAAGGATTGGGTCCGGAGTTTAATGCAACGTTTTGTGGCTCGTGTCACGAGCGCCCAGTTGTAGGCGGTAGCGCCGGACTGTACCGCAATTTCTTCATCGCCGGACAGCGCACGTCCAACGGCTCATTCATCATGGGGGACTTTGGTGGTGTCGTGCGAATGTTCAGTTATGAAGACGACATGCCTGAGCGCCCTGTGATCGCCCTTGAGAAAAACGTCTTTACGCAGCGCAACCCAATTCCATTCTTTGGTGCTGGCTTGATCGCCGAATTGGATGGCGACACGATCTTGGCCAATGCCGATCCTGACGACTTGGATGGCGATGGCATTAGCGGCCGCGCGAACTTTGAAAATGCGCTTGTCGGGCGATTTGGGCGTAAGTCCCAGACGACTTCGATCGAAGGATTTGTTCGCGGACCGCTGTTCAACCACTTGGGCGTCACCACTGATCCACTGCCCGAAGCGGATCGTGCGCTGCTTCCAGTGGACAGCTCGCTGAGCACGCTACTGAATAATACATCAAGAATTCGGCAGGCGGCTGCCCTCGACGAACCCAACCGTGACGACGACGGTGTTCCCGATCCGGAAATGAGCAAGGATGAGTTGTTCGACCTGGTGAGCTTCGTGATGTTACTTGCGGCGCCGGAGTTGGAGGAGTTGACCGAGCAGGGTGAACGCGGTCGCTTGCTGTTTCACGATGCGGGGTGCTCCGATTGCCACATTCCCAGACTTGATGGTCCGCGCGGTCCGCTGCCTCTCTATTCTGACTTGCTGATTCACGACATGGGTGAGGAACTTGCCGACGGAATCGAGCAAGGTGTCGCCAAGGGCAACGAATTCCGCACGCATCCGTTGTGGGGGATCGCTTCGGTTGGTCCCTACCTCCACGATGGAAGGGCGGATACGCTTGCCGATGCCATCTTGATGCATGGGGGTGAAGGGCAAGCCGCACGCGATGCGTTTGATGCGATGACCGAAACCGAGCAAGGCGATTTGATTGAATTCTTATTGTCACTTGGCGGTCGTGATCAGACGTCCACGGGCTTGCTGGAGCCGGATGCACCCGTGCCGGGCGTCGGAGAATACGGTGGGCCGTTGCGCGAACTCGATGCGGCAGAAATGGAGCGGTTCATTCGAGGTCGGGAGTTGTTTGACCATGACTTTGGATACAACACTGGAATCGGCGCGATGGCTGGTGCAGACGGCGGCGCGCGATTCAATGGCGACAGTTGCCGGGCGTGTCACTTCGATCCAGTAATCGGTGGTTCGGGCCCGCGTGGTGTGAATGTCATGCGTCATGGATCGATGAACGAGGAGGATGTGTTCTCGGCACCCACGACGACGCCCAACACGATTTTGCATACTGGGATTGTCGTCGGATTCAATCCACCTGAGGCCACGGAAGATATCAATGTGTTCGAGCAGCGACAGACGCCTGCCGTTTTCGGCTTGGGGCTGATTGATGCGATCGCTGACGCCACAATTCTAGCGAACGAAGATCCGACCGACGCCAACAGTGACGGGATCAGCGGACGAGCGCACATTCTGGCCGACGGTCGGGTTGGACGTTTGGGATGGAAGTCCCAAGTACCAGAGGTCGCTGAGTTTGTGCGAGACGCGATGGCGGCTGAGTTGGGCCTAACGGTCGAAGACCAGTCGGCTGACGGCCTGTTCTTTGGAATGACGGAAGACATTGACCTGATCGCCGACCCCGAGTTGATGCGAACTGAAGCGGAGGATATGGCTTTTTACATGAGCATGTTGGCCGGACCGCCGCGACAGGCCATCGATCCCACGCAAGCCGACGAGGTTGATGCAGGTCGGGCGCTCTTCGATTCGGTCGGTTGTACCAAGTGCCACATTCCGGCACTCGTCGGCGCACTGGGTGACGTACCGTTGTATTCGGACTTACTGCTCCATGATATTCTTGCGGAAGGGTCGCTAGGGATTGAGGACGGCGATGCATCACCGACCGAGTTTCGAACGGCACCGCTTTGGGGCATTAGTCAGACCGCTCCTTACTTTCACACGGGGCGGGCTGACACAATTGAGGAAGCGGTCGGAATGCACAATGGTGAAGCCACATCTGTCCGAGAAGCGTTCATGGCATTATCGGACGCGGATCGCGAGGCGCTGCTGCTGTTCTTGCAGACATTATAGTAACGACACCGGATGTTGTGCGGAACGACCATGAGTGCAGGACGGTCATGATCGTCCGCCGATAATATCGGTGTATCACTTCAAACAACCAAGTCATCGCAAAAGTTCTCGGACGTCTAGCGCGGGCAGCGTCGCCAATGCGCTCGCTCTGCCTGTTTGATACAGACAGGCCCCATAGCAAAAAAAACGACGTGTGTTTTGCTAATACCGGCGCCGTGTATGGCCCTCCCATCCCATAGACCAAATAAGTTTTATCTAAGATCTCCTTCAACATGCGACGATTTTCTCTGTTGACGGATTCAGTTCGGAATAGGTTGAAACCGTCCGTTTAGCCGGACGAATTCTCTTGAAATTCGACTTCGAGAAACTTCGAATTTCTAGCGGACTGAACGTCGCCCGCGCAGAGTCAGATCTCGACGGCTAATAGCGAATGATTCGATCCTTGGCATATGAGAACGCGGGTTGAATGAAGTGATTTGGGTTGTTGGTGTACTGGCGAGACTGATTCGCAAAGGTCGAAATCGGATTGCTGGTATTGCAAAGGGAGATCGTATCGGATGAGCGAAAACGGAACCGACTCGGCTAAGACATACTTGAGCGAACTCGGCGACTTGTCGAAGACGGTCGATCGCGACGATCTTCCTGGTTTGGCGAAGATGCACGAACTGTGCGGCTCGCTGACAAGCCCTGAGGTTGTGGGACTGTCACCCGATGGGCAAAAGATCGCCAGCGAAATGGTCACGACGTTGGAGTCGTTGATCTTCGGGGAAATTGCAGACGCTGGCGAGGCGATTCAAGGCGTTCAAGATGCGATCGGAAGTCTCATTGCCAGTTGCGGGGATGATGTTCCGACCGCTGCCGCCGAAGAGATCGCTGGCACGCCCGACACTGCCTCCGTCACTGACCAACTCGACAAAATCTTCGAAGATGCAACGCCCGCCGCCGAAGAACCTCAGGCCATCGAAACGCCGCTACCTGCCGAATCCGTGGCGCCAGAAGTTCAACCGACGGATGCAGAACCTGCTCAAATTGAAGCGTCAGAAACGCTGGAAGCGGACGAGTCCGAGACTCAGGCGGGATACGTCGCCGAACCGCTGATCATCAGCAACGACGAAATCGAAATGGTCGCTGGTTTCGTAGAGGAAGCGGGCGAACATCTCGATGCCATCGAAGCCGCGGTGTTGGAAGTCGAACGCTCACCAAGCGATGCAGAGGCAATCGACTCGCTTTTCAGGCCGTTTCACACGATCAAGGGTGCGGCGGGTTTTCTCAATCTGCGAGACATCGTAAGCATCACCCACGAAGCCGAAACACTGCTCGACCAAGCCCGTAAAGGTTCCCGCCAGGTGACGCACGGCTTGATCGATTTGGTTTTTGAAGTGGTGGATATCCTGAAAGTTCAGTTCGATGGCATTCGTGGTCATCTTGCCAATCCGTCAAACGATGCCATTCCCCAGCCCCCAATCGAAACCATGATCGCAAACCTCCGTGACGTGGTGGCAGGTCGCATCGAGCCGGTCGGAAGCAATCCACCCGCCGGTGATTCAGACAAGAAAATTGGCGAAAACCTGGTCGAGCAGGGTTCCGTTCCGCAAGAAGCTGTGGACTTCGCAGTTGAGGGTCAACAGCGCACCGACGAACCCAAGAAGGTCGGTGAGAAGTTGATGGAAATGGGTGTGGCCAACGCGAAGCAGATCAGCCAAGGCCTTCGTCCTCAAGCCGCGGGCAAAGCGGCGCCGGCCAAACCCCCTGCGGGCGAGCAGTCCGTACGAATCGATACAGCGAAACTCGATGCGCTCGTTGACATGGTCGGTGAATTGGTGATCGCGCAGACTCAAGTGAGTGCCAGCCCGCATGTCGCAAACGATCCGAGGTTGGCAAAAGATGTGACGCGCTCGACCAAGATCGTGCGTGACGTTCAAGACGCCGCGATGGCGATGCGGATGATTCCCATTGGCCCAACATTTCAGAAGATGGCCCGCCTGGTCCGCGATGTCGCCCGCAAGGTTGGCAAGAACGTCGAACTGACGATTTCGGGTGAAGATACCGAACTCGATAAGAACGTGATCCAGCAAATCGGTGATCCCCTGGTACATATGGTTCGCAACGCTGTCGATCACGGAATCGAACCCGCCGACGTGCGGTTGGCGGCTGGCAAATCCGCATCGGGCAAAGTATCACTTTCGGCGTTTCATAGCGGCGGCAACATCGTCATCGAGATTACCGACGATGGAAAGGGCCTCAACGCTGAAGCACTTATCAAGAAGGGTATCGAGAAGGGCATTATCAGCGAAGACGATCAACTGACTGCAGAGCAAGCCTATGACCTGATTTTCGCTCCTGGATTCTCGACGGCTGAACAGGTCACCGGCGTGTCCGGGCGCGGCGTGGGCATGGACGTCGTTCGTCGCAACATTGAAAACCTCAGGGGCAAGTGCGATATCACTTCGACCCAGGGAAAAGGAAGTACGTTCTCGATTCGACTTCCGCTCACGCTGGCGATTATCGATGGCATGGTGCTTCGGGTTGGTGCGGAACGTTTCATCATCCAAACGGTCACCGTTGAGAATGCGCTGCGTCCAACCAGCGATCAAATCACGAGTGTGCAGCACAAAGGTTCGGTTCTCAATGCGCGTGGCCGGCTAATTCCCCTGGTTCCGCTTGGGCCACTCTTTGGGTTTAGCGAGAACGTCGACCCCTGTGACGCGATCGTCGTGATCGCCCAGCATGAAGCGGGCGAGATTGGGATTATCGTGGACGAGCTCATTGGACAACAGCAAGTCGTCATCAAACCACTGGGTGAACGATTCCAAAAACTGCGCGGTATTTCGGGGGCGGCGATCCTCGGTGACGGCAAAGTTGGATTGATACTGGATGTCTCCGGTATAGTCGCAGCACAGCAAACGGTAAAGTTGAGTAACGAACCGCAAGGTGCCAATCAACTTGCTCCAGTATTGAGTGACTGAAATCCAGCAGTGAAGGCATGAGGTGACTCAAAATCCTACCAAGTCGCAGTAGTCGTAAAGTCAGTTGCAAGGGAGACTCAAGAATGCAGGACTCGCTAGATACTATCAATCAACAGCTTCTCCAGCAGGAGTCAAGCGGAACCTCTGGTACCAACGGTGGTGCCAAGTATTTGACGTTTCTCTTGGCTGATGAGGACTACGGAATCGACATCCTCAAAGTCCGTGAAATCATCGGTGTTTTGGATATTACGAGAGTCCCTCAGACGTCACACTTTGTCGGTGGGCTGATCAATCTTCGTGGTCGTGTCATTCCAGTGATCGACTTGCGATCCAGGCTCGGCATGCCGGAAGCGCCCTACAATGAAGAGACTTGTATCATCGTCGTTGACATTGGCGAACTCATCGGAGTCATCGTTGATACGGTTCACGAAGTACATGAGATCCCTGATTCTAAGATTGAGCCTCCCCCTTTGCTTGGTGGTGCAGTCGATATTTCCAACATACTCGGCATGGGAATGATCGATGGCAAGGTCAAAATCCTACTCGATATAGACAAGGTCATGGACTCCGAGGAAATGGTTAATCGTATTGAGGCAGATGCCAAAGCAGTTCCGGAATTTGTTTGATCGATTTTATGCCATATAGGGCCAAATGTCCGAGCAGTTACTTGAAGGTCTCTGAGTCAAGGCTGCCAGGCGGACGCTTCAATTGGTCAAGGCTGGCAAACCCCAATTATGGCGGTTGCCAGTAGCGCACAGCGAGAGACTGTATGGACAAGGTCGTGGACATTGCGGATCTGAAAGTGGCAAAGGATCCTAATTCCACATTGGTTACCTATTCGTTAGGTAGCTGTATTGGAGTAGCGATCTGGGATCCCAAACACCTTGTTGGCGGGATGCTCCACTATATGCTTCCCGAATCGACTGTGTCGCCGGACAAAGCCAAAGCAAATCCTGCCATGTTTGCGGATACAGGTATCCCTGCGTTGTTTCGATCGGTGTACAAACTAGGCGCGATGAAGGCCAATCTCGTTGTGAAAATTGCAGGGGGAGCGCAGCTGCTGGACGACAATGGAACATTCAACATTGGCAAAAGAAACTATGTCATGCTCCGTAAGCTGTTTTGGAAGAACAAGGTGATGATCGATGCAGAGCAGGTCGGGGGATCGATTAGTCGCACAGTTCGATTGAATGTGGGTACTGGAAGATTCAGTATCACCTCTCGAGGGCAGGAGACTGTGCTATGAATACCGCCAAAGACATTATCGAATGCGTAGGCTCAATTCAGCCGTTGCCCGATACAGCACTGAAGCTCATGAATGTGATGAGTAATCCGAAGAGCACGCTCGACGAGATCGTTGGTGCGATCAAGTACGATCAGGCTGTTACCAGTGAGGTGTTAAAGCTTTGTAATTCGGCATTCTTCGGTCTGTCGCGTAAAGTGACTTCCTTGGAGGACGCGCTGCGCTGTCTTGGTACCGCAAAAGTGCTTCAGATGGTCATGTCGGTTCACACCAACAATATGTTGGCCCGTGAACAGCATGGCTATGGATTGGATCCCGGAATCCTGTGGAAACACTCAGTAGCAGTTGCACTGGCTGCGTCTCAGTTTGCCCAGAAGCTCAAATTACCAGACAGCAATCTTGCGTTCACCGCGGGGCTGTTGCATGACATTGGCAAAGTCATTTTGAACGAGCACGTCGCAGAGGAATTTGTTGAGATCGTACGGCTTGTAAATGACGAGCAGCTGGCGTTTGTTGAAGCCGAGCGCCGTGTTCTCGGATATTCGCATGAAGAAATCGGTGCCATGATGGCTGAAAAATGGAAGTTGCCCGATTCCATCGTTCAGTGCATTCGCTACCACCACGCGCCGTCGGAGCTGGAACCGACCAATGCGCTGGTGGACGCGATCTACTTGGCGAATTCCGTTTGTCTATTGTTTGGAATCGGATTGGGTGCAGATGGGTTGTGCTCCCGCGCCGATCCGGCGGTTCTTGAGCGGCATGGGCTGCGCGAATCGGATTTAGAGGTCATCGGCGCACAGGTGGTTGTTGAACTTCGACGTGTGCAGGCCATGTTTGGAGATGCGTCCCCGGCTGAGCAAGAAGACAGTTAGGATGGAAATCATGAATAACAATGTACTCATCGTAGACGATTCGGCGACCATCAGGAAGATGGTCAAGCGAACGATCCGCATGATCGGATTGGAGGTTGGCGAGTTCTATGAAGCTGCCGACGGAATCGCTGCGTTGGCTCAGCTCTCCGAGCACGAGATTGCTGTAATGCTCGTTGATATCAACATGCCGAGGATGGGTGGAGTGGAGCTACTGACTCGGATGAAGGAAAACGAGCGCCTCAAAGACATCCCGATTGTGATTGCGTCGACGGAAGGCAGTAAAACGCGCATCGACCAATTGATGGAACTCGGGGCGTCTGGATACGTTCGCAAGCCATTTCAACCGGAACAATTACGCGAAGTGTTATTACCCATGCTAAAGGTGACTGAAAATGCAATCGCAAACGACGGCGACTTTGACGACGGTTCTTTCTGACGTTCTTGCAGATCTCGCATTCATGTTTTGCGATGGAGGTGATTACTGCGAACAGCCCAGCGAGTCTTGGCTTGAGACCTCGATTGGCTACAGCGGCGGGGTCTCGGGCGAACTGAATCTCATCTGCACCCGGACTTTCGCAGTGCAGTTGGCTGAAAACTTGCTCGGCTTTGAAGCCGGCGAAGAGGTTTCCAATCAAGAATCGAACGATGCAGTGCGTGAATTCATGAATGTCATATGTGGGCAGTTTGTGACGGCTGCACATGGGACGGAGGATGTGTTTAACCTCACGATTCCGTCGGTCTCTGAATTGGAAGACGAGCCGTTCGTCGAAGGTTCTGGGGATGAGATAGCACAATTGTCAGTGGACGGACAATGGTTGCAACTCCGTCATGTTCAACAGCAGAGTGCGTGACCGTTGAGTCTGTTAAGTTCTTAAGAGCCCGTTACTTGGTGAGAACACCGCGATGATCAAGAGTCTTGAGGCAAGTGACCTGACCAAGGAAGAGTATGAGCTATTTAGAGAGCTCATCTATGACAAAAGTGGTATTAACCTTGGCACTGAGAAGATGCAGCTTCTGAGTTCACGGTTAACAAAATTGCTCAGGAAGGAAAACTACGCCGCATTTCGAGACTACCACAAAGCGGTTGTCGCAGACAAATCAGGCGTCGAGTTAAGCCGCCTGCTGGATGCGGTGTCTACCAATACCACGCACTTGTTTCGAGAAATCAGCCACTTCAATTTCCTGACTGAACTCATCAAGAAGTGGACAAGTGACAAGAAGTGGTGCGCTGTGAACCGGGAACTGCGCATCTGGAGCGCGGGATGTTCCAGCGGAGAAGAACCGCACTCGCTCGCGATGGTCGTTCACGATCTGCTAAACAACCATCCAAGCGTCAAGCCACGAATCCTCGCAACGGATATCTCAACGCAGGTTCTTGGGCAGGCCCGGCGAGGGCAGTTCGTTACTGAGCGGGCGAAGTCGGTACCGCCAGCCTACCGTAGTCGCTACCTCAAGAAAGTTAAGTCCGGTTCAAACGAAGTGTTGGAAGCCAGTTCGGAGATCCGAAACCTGATCAAGTTCTCGCGGTTCAACTTGATGACACCGACATTCCCGTTTCGACTTGGTTTCCACGTTATTTTCTGTCGAAACGTGATGATCTACTTTGACCAAAGGACGCAGGAAGGGTTGGTCAATCGTTACGCCAAGAGTCTGGCTCCCGGTGGACATCTCATGATTGGGCATTCGGAAAGCTTGAATGGAATCAATCAGCCGCTGGCCTATGTGGAGCCAACGATCTACCGGCGTGACTAGTCGTCGTTTCAGGTGGTGAAGGATCACAGGCGTCTGCAGGGCATCCGAAATCAATAGGGGGGATGGTCGAGAATATGAGTGAGCCTATTCGAGTTTTGATCGTAGATGATTCGCCAACGGTCCGTACGATGTTGGCCAAATCCATTTCCAATGCGCCCGACATCCGCGTCGTGGGAGAAGCTCAAGACCCATTTCTGGCTCGCGAACTCATCATCAAGCAGCGCCCCGAGGTGATCATCCTCGATATCGAAATGCCGCGGATGGACGGCTTGACGTTTCTAAAGAAATTGCAGGAGCATTATCCGGTTCCAGTGATCATGTGCAGCGGCGTTGCGTCGGCAAGCAGCAGTGCGGCGCTGCAGGCCATTGAATTCGGTGCGGTCGATTTTGTCGCGAAGCCTTCGAGTGGCGGTCAAGACGCTTTGATGCGACTGGGAGAAGATCTGGCGTTCAAGATTCGAGCAGCCACCGTCGCGGTGAATGTCAAGAACGTTGCGCCTTCCACGCCGCCGACGATACAAAGAACTTGCAAGTCGGCTGGCATTGACCCGAGTCGGTTCATGGTGGCGATCGGTTCATCAACGGGAGGCACCGAAGCGCTCAAGATGGTGCTTGAAAACGTGCCGGCTGACTTCCCTCCGGTTGCCATCGTGCAGCACATGCCGCCCGGATTTACCAAGTCATTTGCCGACCGACTCAACGACTACAGCCCAATGGCAGTCAGTGAAGCTGTAGATGGCGATGTGCTTGTCCCCGGGCGTGCGTTTGTCGCTCGCGGTGGCGTGCAAATGGCGATCGAACGTACCGGTGGGAAGCTCAAAATCAAAACCGGATCAGACGAATTGGTGAATCGACACTGCCCAGCCGCCGACATTCTGTTTGATTCCGTAGCCGAACTGGTTGGCAAGAAGGCCGTCGGCGTCATTCTCACGGGCATGGGGGCAGATGGTGCCAAGGGACTCCTGAAGATGAGAGAAAGCGGAGCCATCACGGTTGGGCAAAGCGAAGCGTCCTGCGTCGTTTATGGCATGCCCAAGGTCGCGGCCGAATTGGGAGCGGTCCAACATGTGACGACGCCAGCCAATGTTGGCAACGTCATTATCTCAGCCCTCAAGAAGATCGCCAACCCAGTCGCCGCGCGATAAGCAATCACGGAAAGCACCCCCAAGACAATATTTGCTGCAACCGCTTGATTCGTTGATTCAATCCTTCGTGCCGATTTCGTCCGTGAAGATTGAAAGCACGATCAGGTTCTCGTCCTGTTCGTGGTGTTCGATGAAGCTGATGAGATTTTCGATTCGACGGCAACAGTCGTGGATCAGAAGCGGATCTTTTTCATTCAGTTCTTCCAAATCGCGGCGAATGCCATCCATGATCCGGATCAACTCATCGTGTTCGTGACGCAAACGATCCACTTCTTTCGATAGACTTGGGCGATGGGCGGCGACGGTGGGCAGGTACCCGTCCTGTTCTTCCAGGGCCATGTGTTTGTGCAGATGGGCACGAAGATGTTCATAGCGCCCGCGCAACAATTCCAGCCACTCCCCCCGTTGCGTGAGTGGAACCTTTACGATCGTCTCTTTCAGCGTTGTGGAAAGGTCGTGAACGCGTTCATGCTCTTCGTGCATCCATTGTGCCAATTGTTTTGGGTTCACGGTGGTCTCCGTTCAAATCCAAACGGTGAATTGATTTTGGCCGGCGGCTGACCTTGCCAACGTGCGAGTTGGTGTGCATCACACATAAATCCTACAAGCATTTTTGCCATGAGCCAACGAATCAGATGGGTGTCGTGCGAATCCAAACGCATACAGCACATCGACCAGCGTCAATTGACACAGTCTGGTGCAAGAATTGGTGAGATCGCGCACTCCGACCGTCAACTCGTACCGGTCCTGCCCAAAGAAACGCTGCACTTGTCGGATTCGCCCGATTGCTATTGAATCCATTTCTCATGGACGCATCTCAAACGATTAGAAGATTTTCAGGTCCCCGACGCTTCTTGCTGTTGGCTTGGGCGTGCCATCTGGCTGCGGCTTGCGGATGCGGTGTGCCGTCTGATTGTTCCAGTGATGCGCCAGACCAAGTCACGGTTGTGCTGACGTTCGATGATGGGCCATTGGCCGCCGATCAACCTCTGACGAATGCTTCCGGTGCATCGGACGAATTGTTGCAACCGTTGCGGGCGATTCTGGACACGCTGGAACGTCGTGGTGTGCGGGCGATGTTCTTCATTGAGGGGCCGGGCTATGACGGTGCGGGTGATGCGGGTCGCGACCTTTTTGCGACCGGTCTGCGGGCGATCCATGATCGTGAGCATGTGATGGGCTACCACGCGTTTGATCACGATCCGGCGATCTGGTCGCAGACGCTTGGGCCGCCATTGTTCGGGCGAGTGCCCATGCGCGCCGATCTGGTTCAGTTGGTCGCCTACATCGACAGCGCGCTGGCGACAGTTGACGACAACCAAAATGAGTGGTTCGCGCCGGTTTTTCGCCAACCGTTTGGCGGCAGTGGTATCAGTCGCTCGGAAGCGCAGATCGTCGCGCAGGAGTTTGGTTGGATCTACCACGGATTCGTCATCGACAGTGTGGACTGGACGGACAACCTCGAATCCGATCCGGCGGTGGCCGATGGACTTCCCATTCAAGACGAAACCGAGCGCATCGATTTTGTGCGTCGTCGCATCCGCAGCGGCATCTTCCGAAATTGGGATCGCGAGGTCATCGACGTGTTGCTGCACGTCAACACTTTTACCGCCACCAACCTCGACACATGGATCGACGAGATCGAAACCGCCTACTCGCAAAAGTCAGGCGCTACGATCGTCTTTGATGTGCCCGAATGCTATCTCACAACACCAGACAGCGAAGTCGACCGAACGCTGATCGAAGATCTAATCGCAGCGCTGTAGCCGGATGCAGCAACGGAAAGTGGCATAATAGACCGATGCTATTCCTGGGTGGCCATATCCTTTTTGGCTTCGAGTTGGCGAATCGATTCTTGTAGTCGAGCAATCGCGTTGAGAAAGTACGGGTTGGCCGATCGATCCACGAGGCGACTTGCAGTGCGATCCAGCATGCGGCGTGCTGATTCAGCACCATCCAGATGCAACGCGGCTGTTGTGACAATCTGCATTTGATCCACCACCATCCTCGGATCCTCGAGGTTCGTCTTTGCGAACGCGACGAGTGCATCGCTGAAAAGAGCAATGCGCTTGTCCGTTGTGCGAGGGGCTTGCAACCGCATCAACAAATTGATCAACACCTCAGCATTCTGAGGCTGGTCCAACCGCAGAAGTTCGCACTCTTTTTTCATGGCACTGAATAGTGCGTCTTCACCGCGCGCAGATTGACCCAGTCGAAACCGCAACGACGCGAGTTTCCAAACCACATTTTTTGTCGAGTTCAAAATCGCGCTATCTGGAGATCGCTTCAAGCGTGTTTCGAGAATGTTCGCAGCAGATTCTGGCTCGTTTGTTTGTGACAGAAACGTTGCATACTTGTCGAGGGCATCGAGCGAGAACTGATCATCGCTTCCGGGAATCAAATCATAGATACGAATTGCTTCGACATATGCACTTCGAGCCTGTTCCACCTCACCGCGGGCAGCATGGGCATTGGCTAAATCGACATGGCATAGTGCCGCACCGGCAGTCTCGTTCGAATCAAGGGACTCGTACATCGCCAGCGACTCCTTGAAAAGCTCCACGATGCGGTTCCCTGGCCGGTTCGGATGCGCTTCAGCCCAGATGGCGATTGCCAACGTCCGAAGGTTGTCAGCCACCTTCACGTGCGATTCGCCCAGGTTTTTTCTGCGAATTGCCAGCGCCTCACGCTGCATGTCAGCCACGCCAGCGCTGCTACTCCTTCCCGAGAACGATTGCTCTGCTCTTGCTTGAGCCAGCGCGCTCAAACACTCGGCGATGACTGGATCGTCGGCGTCGCGCGTTTCTCGAAAGTACGCGAGTGATTTCTCCAGATGGGGAATCGCCTCCGGATACATCATCAAATTTCGATGCGTTCGAGCCAAGGCCATCCGCACGTTGGCCTCGACGCCCGGACGATCCGCAAGGTGGGTCTTGATCATCGCTTCCGCGTTGTCCAACAGATCCACCACGGTAACACCTTGACCGCGTTCAAATGGGCTTGCAGACGCAAGCAGCGTCTCCATGAAGTCGACCACGCCCTGCGCTTCGCCATGGGCGGCTTGGGCGATTCGGGTTTGGTTGACGGCGATTCGTTCGGATTTGCTGGCTCGTGATAGGCTAAAGGTTGTACTGACAAGCGCCGCGATCAATGCGAGAGTGGCGATGGTCGCGCCAGCCACTTGCGGCTTGTTGCGCTTGACGAACTTTCCGACGCGATAGCCAATCGTGTCCTTCCGCGCGGAGATCGGCTGCCCCGCGAAGTAGCGCTTGATGTCCTCGACGAGTTGTTCGACCGATCCGTATCGCCGATTCGGATCTTTCTGCAATGTGGCCATCACAATCCGATCCAAGTCGCCCCTCAATTGATTGCGCAGTCGCTTCTGATCGGACGGCGTACGCGTCGGCGCGTCCAGTTTCGCCGACCCGTTGGTGCTGAGTGGTCCCGGCGAGTCGCTTCTGCTGCGTGCAATACTCGGAGGCATTGGATCGAATTCGCAGATGACGCGCTCGGCTTCGTAGCGGGGCATGTCCGTCAACTGGTACGGGCGGAATCCGGTGAGCATTTCGTACAGGACAACGCCAAGCGAATAGACGTCGGTTGAGGTTGTCACGGTGTCGCCCCGGACCTGCTCGGGACTCGAGTATTCCGGCGTTAGCGCTGAGGATCGTGTGATCGTGGTCAAGGGTTGCTCACCCAGATCACCATCGTCCATGAATCGAGAGATCCCAAAGTCCAGCAGCTTGACTTGACCGTCATCGGTGACGAGCAGGTTGTTCGGTTTGATGTCGCGGTGGACGATCAATCGCTGATGCGCGTACTGCACCGCTTGGCAGGTGGTGAGGAATAGTTCGAGTCGCTCTTTGACTGTTAAGTTCAAGGCGTTGCAATGGTGGGTAATCGGTTTTCCCGAAATGTATTCCATCACGAGGTACGGTAGTCCATCGTCGGTTGCTCCGCCGTCGAGCAGACGTGAGATATTCGGATGCTCCAAATTGGCGAGTAGTTGACGTTCGCGATTAAACCGCTGCATCATTCCAACCGTCGCGATACTTTGGCGAATAATCTTGATGGCGACCTGTTGTTCAAACGCTTGGTCCGCCCGCTTGGCGAGATACACCTCGCCCATACCGCCGGTAGCGATCAGACGGTCGATTTCATAACGACCGATTCTGGCACCAGCCGTTACGACCGACCGCGCGGTTCCGCTTGCGGCTTGAAGTTCGTCGTGGTCTAGGGGGGCGAGGAATCCATCGTCGCGATCGTGTGCGTCGAGCAATACGACCAACTCGTTGTGCATCACCGGATCATCTGCGCAGTGGGTGTCGATGTAGTTGCGCCTTTGCGCGGAGTGTAGCCCCTTTGCTTCGGAGAACAGAGTCTTTAGTCGTTGCCATTGCGAAGTATTCATCCGCTTCCCATTTCCTTCCGCAGCCAGGCTTTGGCCATCGTCCATTCCGCGACGACAGTTCGCGATGAAACCCCCAATTTTTCAGCGGTTTCTTCGATGGTCATGCCTCCGAAAAAACGCAACTCAACAACCTGGGCTTGCCTTGTGTCCATCTGTGCCAAACGCGTCAGGGCGTCGTCGAACGCCACCAGGTCGATCACACGTTCTTCCAGCAGGTCGACGGCGGCTCCGATGGGAACTCGCTTCCATCCCTTGCCTCGACGATCGGCCTTGCGAGCCACCGCGTGATTGACGAGTATTTGCCGCATCAGCCGAGCAGCCACCCCGAGCAGATGAGCCCGACTGCTGATGCCGGGCGATTTCTCACCGACGAGACGCAGGTATGCCTCGTGGACAAGGGCGGTGGGTTGGAGCGTGTGTCCGCTGCGCTCGTTGTTTAGATAACCCTGCGCAAGTCCCCGCAGTTCATCGTAGACAAGTGAGACGATCAACTGCTGCGCCTCACTGTCGCCATCGCGCCAGCGCGTCAACAGTTCCGTGACGCCAGTTGCGTTTTCACCCATCTCAATCACTCAGCCACAAACCGGATGCGATCTGTTTCCTTCATCGTATCCGCTCGTCCGTTGTGGTATCAACGGACTTGAATGTATGAGTTTGTCGCGCCGGTACTGTTGGCGATCAAAGCCCGGTAAAGTGCTGTTGCATGATGCCGAAATCGGCCAAATCAACCGTGCCGTCGTGATTCAAGTCGGAGTCCTTGCACATCGGTAAGAACGTGGCGTCGGGTCCGTCGAATTCTGGTGTGAACAGCATCCAATAGTCAAAGACGCTTACGCTGCCGTCGCCATTCAAGTCCCCTGGCAAAATGGCATGGTCCTGACCGGCGATCAGATAAACGGTTCCAGTCGAGCCATTCGTACCGTTGGCCCCCAGGATAAAATCTGTGAATCCGTCGCCGTTGACATCACCGACACCCGAACGACTTCCCGCCAGGAACACGCCGGGTTGATTCGACGTGATGCTGCGAAGGAGCGCGCCTGAACATCCGCTGATGATCTCGGCGCGCCCCCCGTTGCCAGCTCCGATGAAGCTTCGCCATGCACCGACGAGCAGGTCGGAGATGCCATCGCCATCGACATCTCCGATGTGGGCATCGGGGTTGGGTGTGATACCTCCGAAACCCGAAGCCAGTGTTGGTGGCAGCAACGTGTAGAGCAGCGTCCCCGTTGGTCCATCGTAGATATAGAGGCGGCCAGTCTCAGTACCGAATGCCAGGTCGCCAATGTCACCGATCGCGAAGTCGGGATGACCGTCGCCGTTAAAGTCGAATTGCCCACCGGCTGGTTCCCACGATGCGAAGTTCAATCCCGTACCGATTGGCGTCAGGTGTGGATAGACTTCAGCACCGGTAGCGCCGGAATAGATAAATGCCTGTCCGCGAAAACTCGTGTGTGAAACGCCTGGAGCACCCACGCAATAGTCAAACACACCGTCGCCATCGAGGTCGCCCAATTCATTGACCGTATGCCCAAACCACGCATTCGCAAAGGGACCGGTGTGCATGCGAATAAGCGAGCCATCTGCGCCTGAATAGACGTATGCACGCCCCGCATTGTTGCCAGCGGCATCGTTGTTCCATGCGCCGACGATGATGTCGTCGTGTCCGTCGCCATCGATGTCCTTTAGGCTCGACGATCGGAATCCGAACCCTTCGCCGGCTTGTACGGACGTAAATTCGTGAAGCTCTGCCCCGTCGAATCCGGAGTACACATAGACCGCTCCGTCGCCCGATCCGACGATGTAGTCCTTGAAACCGTCGCTGTTGACATCGCCTCCGGGCATGACGTTGCGGAGGGCTTCGTTGGCCCGGGCACCGACGTGCGTGCGGATGATCGCTTGCGTTGCGCCATCGTAGAGATAAACCTTGCCGGCATTGTTTGCACCTTCGTCGTTACCGGGTGCGGATACGATGAATTCCATCGCTCCGTCTGAATCGAGATCGCCGATGGCCATGACTTCCAAGCCGAAACTGTCACCGGCGTTTTCGCCTTGGAGCGCATTGATGATCGTCACGTCAGGTTCCACAAACTGTGCATGGGCTGTGTGATTGATGACAAGCAAAGTTGTCAGTGTTGCTACCAACATGATCAGGTCTGTTCGCCGGGTGTGCATTCGTATCCTCCTCAATCGGATTACCAATATGACGTTTCAATGAGCAGCGCGAGCATGCCCCAGTGTTTTCAAATGGTGGTTTGAAGTTGGGGAGACTCGTCGGAAGGAAATGCAAGAAACTGCACAGGTTCGCGCAAATTTTCTTCAATCCCCGATTCTTGAGTGAATCAGGGCCGATGCGTGGTGGGTGTGATCAGGGGATCGAGGTGAGTGAGCGACTACTCAGCTTGTTCGATGTATTCCTTGAGAGCGACGGCGTTGTTTCGCTCAGTGTCTTTCGCTGCGTATAAGAGCGTGATGGTTTTGCGTTTGGCCAACTTGCTTATCTGATCGATGGCTTCCTCCTGCTCGCGCAGAACCTTGAAATATTTTCGCTTGAATGCTGCCCAGCGGCTTGGGTCTTCATGGACCCATTTGCGCAGTTCGTTGGATGGGGCAATGTCTCGCATCCATTCATCAATCTTCGCCTTCTCTTTGCTAATTCCCCTGGGCCAGAGTCGATCCACCAGGACACGTACTCCGTCAGCGCTCGAAGGTTCGTCGTATATCCGCTTGAGTTTCAGTGCCATGGTTTTCTCCGATTGGGTCATGTTATGGCATTCTATGCGGGTTGCCGCCAATCGTCTCATGGATGGAAACACCTTTCAAAGCGCCATGAGAGCGGTCTTGCTTAGATATGCCGCATTAGCCATTTCGTTGTTGAGTTTTGCGTCGATTTGTTGAGAATCCCCGTCGGCAAACTCGACGATCATTGCGACCCTCAGGGTCGATGGGCCGGGATGATCAAGTCCCTTCTACAATCAGGAGACCTTAAGTGTTGGCTCATACCAAACACCTCGTCGTATGCATGCTTCCCGTTTTTCTCATCGGCTGTGCGTCCACCAAGGCGCCGACTTACGTTGTCGACACTCCGGCGCAGAAGTTTTCGGGCTTGGGTTCGCATACCCGGGTGGTTACGACAACGTCGCCCGAAGCGCAGACGTACTTCAACCAGGGGCTCAACTGGATGTATGCCTTCAACCATGACGAGGCGATTCGCTCATTTAAGAAAGCGGCTGAGCTTGACCCGACCTGCGCGATGGCGTGGTGGGGGATTTCGTATTGCGAAGGACCGAACTACAATGATCCGATCATGACCGATGCACGCTGGCAGGCGGCATGGGACGCGATGCAAAGCGCCCTTGCCAACGTTGAGCATGTCACACCGGTCGAGCGCGATTTGATTGAGGCGTTGCAGGCGCGCTACGCCAATCCCTGGCCGAAGGATGGTAGCGAACTCAAAACCGCCTTCGGTGAGGCGATGGCCAAGGTCTGGGCCAAGCATCCCAATGATTCGGATGTTGGAACGATCTATGCCGACTCGTTGATGGTGAAGCGTCCGTGGATGCTTTACGACCTCGATTTCAAACCGGCTGAGGATACGGCGGAGATCGAAAGCGTACTCGAGCGCGTGATGGCCATGGATCCAACCAACCCCGGCGCGAAGCACCTGTACATTCACACGGTTGAGCCCAGCGGCAATCCGGATCGGGGCATACCCGTTGCCAACCAACTCGGCGACCTCGTGCCAGCCAGCGGTCACCTGCGACACATGCCCGCGCATATATATGTGAAGACCGGTCTGTGGAATCAAGCGATCGTCCAAAGCGTCAAGGCGATGCAAGCCGACGACGCCTATCAGAAACGTTCCCCCAAGCAGACCATCCAGTGGTTGTACATGGTTCACAACTCGCACATGCTCGCGTTCGCCGCGATGATGACCGGTCGCGAAGAAGCTGCGATGGCGGCCGCCCGCGACATGTGGAGCGATATTCCAGCCGAAGACCTCGAACGGGTCGGGCCGATTTTCGATTTCTGGATGTGCTCGGTATTCGACGTCCAGAAGCGTTTCGGTCGTTGGGACGACATCATTGCAGAGCCAGCTCCCCCGAAGTATCTGCCGATCACGCGGGCGAGCTGGCGTGCTGCCCGAGCGGTAGCGTATGCAGCAAAGAAGGATTTCAAGAATGCCGAGCGCGAGTACCGCAAGTTCAATCACTGTCGCAACAAGGTGCCCCAGGATGCGTACTGGGGTGGCCCTGACTTGGCCATCAATGTGTTAAAGGTTGCCGACCATTTCATCGCCGGCGAGATTGCGCTGCAAAAAGGCAATTGGGAAGACGCTGCAGAACATTTGGAGGAAGCCGCCAAGATCGAAGACACGCTCTCATACGGCGAGCCGCCGCAGTGGCTACAGCCTGTCCGGCACACGCTCGGTGCGGTATACCTAAAGAGCGGAAATTTTGCGGAAGCAGAACGCGTCTATCGAGAAGACTTAGCCGAATGGCGCGAAAACGGTTGGTCACTATACGGTTTGACGCAAGCGCTCAAAGCCCAAGGCAAGACCGCAGAAGCCGCCAAGTTTGAACACCGTTTTAATTCCGTCTGGCAGTACGCCGACGCGCCGATCGATACGAGCTGTAAATGCATTCCGAGTATTTGAACGTAATGCTTCTGGATACCTAGCGATTGCCTTGAATCTTTGACTGGATCGCCGGCTGCTGAATGGCTGTCGGCGATCTTTTCACAACCGGAATGAATTCGGCACCTAGCGTGTCATTTGTAAATAGCGATTTCCAGTCATCATTCCGTCAAAATGGGGTATTGCCCATAGTTGCCGATCCAGCCGACGCCCGCTTTATCTCCGATTTATTCTCTCCTTTATTACCCCTTAACAATCGCCTCATATTTTTCGCTGTCGAAACCGGAGGGTGTCCGGTGGAGATGTTTCGGGCTATACGCGACAGGTTTTGTTATTTAGGAGAGCCTCATGCGATCTGTATCAACCAGGCGGGCGGCTGCTTTTACTCTCGTCGAATTGCTGGTGGTCATTTCAATCATCGCATTGCTGATCAGTATTTTGTTACCAAGCCTCAAGACGGCTCGAAATCAAGCCAAGTCGGTCAAGTGTGCCGCAAATGCACGGCAGGTTGGTCAGGCGACTTCAATGTATCTGGCTGAGAATAGTGCGTTCTTCCCGCCTGCGTACGCATACCCCACGAACAAATCGGGTGGTTGGTCACTGACGGTGCAGTCCACGTCGTCGGTGCCGAACGGATACCTGCACTGGTCGCATTTTCTCTACTCAGGTGGCAAGGTGAAAGAACAGGCGTTCCAGTGTCCGAATTTTCAAGGGGGAGGGGCTCCTAGAACGAACCCCGGTCCGATCGCAGAAGACTGGAATTCGGGCCAGATCGATGATGGTAATAATACGTCGCCGAATGCCTTGGTCGATCGGCAAGCACGAAGGATGGCTTACACCGCCAACGCTTCGATCATTCCGCGAAACAAATTCACGCCCGGACTCTCTGGTGGACAGCGAATCAACACATTGGTTCAGGAAAACAGAATCAAGCGCCCCGGCGATACGATCTTGTACACAGAATACTTGAGTAACTGGCGTGCACTTGGCATTAGCCATGGCGGGAACATTCTGGTTAAGTCGCACCGCCCGGTCAATGTTTTCTACCATCTTGGGTCAGGTGCAAATGAGTACCAGGCGGCTGAATCCAACCCCGGTTTCATCTACGGTACTGTGGGCTTGCCGCGATCAGCAGAGGACTACGGATTGCTGCCTTCCGGCATCGTTAAAAATAAGACCAACATACTCGACTACACTTCTGGCATCGCTCAGATCAACGCGGTTGGCCGTGACCACCCCGGTGGAAACGATAAGAATTTTGGTGGAACGTCCAACTTTACGTTTCTTGATAACCACGTGGAGCGCATGACGCCGCTTCAGTCACTGCAAACACGCAAATGGGGAGATCGTTACTACTCGCTGTCCGGCGAGAACGAGATCCTGAACATGAACGCGCAGTAAACACGATCGCGCAGTAGCGGAGGGGAATCCCAAGCTGCGCGAATTTTCGTTCTCTTAAATTCCAATCAAAGGGCTTGGCTTCATTCGTCGGTGCGGATGAAGGCGTGGAATGTACGTCTACACACTTGGAGAGTAAAATGCAAAGAAACTCGGGGATTTGGAAGCATGGCCGAATTCGGCAGGTCGGCCTGGGCGCTCTGGCAGCGACAGCCACCTTGCTAGGTACGGCAACCGCAAACGCGCAGATTGATTGCGAAGACAGTGGAACGGGCGTCGAGGGGAACATCACGATCAACGGTGGTCAGGTCAACATGGCCGGCGCGACTTTGTTCGTGGACTTCTTTCGTCAACCGTCATCCACCAACGACTGGATCGATGTCAACAACGACCTGTTTTTCGGTTTCGTCAATCCCGATCCGACGTTTCGTTTCGTCGATCAGTTGTCGACCGGATATGTACCGGCCAGTGCCCTGGATACTTGGTGGGCATTCAACTATCGCAGCGTTGGTTCGGTGAACGGCTTCTCAGAATTCATCGACAGCCAGCTTTGCGGAACGCTCAATCTCGAACCGCCTTCAGAAGCAGGCATCTTCAATCGCTTCGAGTACGCCAACGATGGCATCGCCAACATCGTCGGCGTCAACACTTCGGGCACGCCGCTTGAGCAGTGCTCGATCGATGGCGCGTTTCTTGACGTTCCAGGTTCGTGGGCAGTCGTTTCAAGCGGTACGCCCAAGTGGAACCGCAACCCAACCCAAGCAGGATATGGGTTGAACTTCGTCGAGTCGTCAACGGCTAACGTCAGCCAGCTGCAAGCCCTGACCCGCGACTGCACCACCAACTCGCTGAACTTCAATACTTTCGCCCCAGACGATGACACGCTTTTTGACTATGTTGCCGCATGGGTGCCAGTTACACCGATTTCGAACCGCGGTACGGGTGTTGAAAACGTCAAATTCAGCCAACTGCAATACCACTTCACCACCGGTCGTTTCCCCAACGGTATGAACCTCGTCGCTGTGACCCGTGACGTTGGCTCGGGAACGCACAACGCGTGGATGAACTCAATCAACATCGATCCGAGTTGGGGCCGTGGTGATAACATTGCTCAGAAGACCTCCAACAGCCAAACCGACCTCGTTGGTCCGTTGTATCAGCCGTCCAACAAGGGAGGTTCAAGTCGCGTCGAAGGTACCGTCCAGAACACGCGCTTGGGTCTCGGTTACACCGGTCTCGCGGGTGGTAGCCGTTCTGCTCGCGATGCCTTTCGTGGTTTCTACGAAGTGCTCAACACATGCAAAGACGTCGATCAGAATGGCGATCCGCTCTGCGACTGCGACGTGACTGGCTACGTTCGACCGAGCGTTGATACCGTTCTCGACAACTGTGATGCCTGCACCGGTTACCAGATCGCAGGCAGCGGTTCTTTTGTGGTTCGCGGGAACATCGACGCCAACCGTGATCCTGGCGATCCGAACTTCAGCACCAACGGCCCGCCCGTCGCCAACCAAGCCGTCGCCGATTACCTCAACAACATCTTCGATAGCGTGGAATCTTTTGAAGGCAACGTCTTCGGTGGTGAGTGCGGCGGTGATACCTTGTCAAGCTTTACGTGCAGCGCCGCCGTTTGCAGCAACGATGACACGATCACTTGCACAGATGACAGCGAATGCGGTGGACCGTCCGATACCTGCGACGTGATCAACTGTTCGACGAACGTCGACTGCGTCGGCTCGTCGGGCCTTTGTACCGAGCCGCGTCCGTGCTCGGCCAACGGAGATTGCGAGCTCGGCGACTTCTGCGGACAGATCGTCAACTCACCGGGACAAGGATTGGCTGTTTCGTTCTTCCTCGAAAATGCGATCGATTGCGTCCACGAACTCGACGCTCCGCTCAACTACAACCCGACTACGCTTAATCAGGATTTGCAGGACTACACCCGCGCTAACAACGGCCTGGGTTGGAATGGTGATACGCCCGACTTCGGAACCATCACCGTAGCTGGCCTTGTGCCGAGTCGTCTGGTCGTCGCCGGTACGCCTTACACTGACGGTCAAGCTGCAGATTATATCTACTGGAATGGTGCAAGCTACGTCACGATCTCGGCTGGCTCGGACATCTCGGTTCGCAACCGCATTGCCGGTGATTTCAACGAAGACGGCGCCCGAAACCTCAGCGACGCCGCCGAAATGGTCAACGCCTACTACGGACCGCGCGCTTGGCAGCAGGCGGCTGCCGCTGTCGGTGCTGGAGCAACCGGTGACATGGCCGCCGACAACGCCATCCCCGAGGTCATTGGTGACTTCAATGCCGATGGTCACTTCACGAAGGAAGACATGCGTTACTTCGCCGACGGTCTGGCGATGAGCGGCGGAACGCTCAATCGAAAAGCCGGCGCCATCGCAGTTGATACCCGTATCGCCGCACTTGCACAGGACTACCCGTGGGCCGACACCAATGGTTTGCTGATCAGCGCACCGGCTGTCGCGTTTGACGAGCCGACGTATGCAGCACCCGCAAGCATTGCCAACTTCCTCGGCGATACCGGTAACCCGTACAACAACGGTGACTTCCGTGGTGACATCGCAGGTGCGACCAGCGCTGTGCAAGGTCGTCGTCCGACTGCTGGTGCCATGCCCTCAGGCTGGGATGGCAAAATCGACGCAACTGACATCGATTATGTCTGTGCACAGTCGCAGTACGACTGGGCGAATATCGACGAGGCTATCTTTATGGACCTCAGTGCCGACATGGATGGCGACCTCGACGTCGATGCCGATGACGTGACCGAACTCGTCGAAGTCATCCTCGTCACCAACTTCGGTGACGCCAATCTCGACGGCGCCATCGATGCCGCCGACCTCGCGATCGTCGATGGCACGATCAACAACGATCCGACCGGATGCAACGGCAGCCAGACCTGCGGTTGGGCTGACGGTGACCTCACTTGTGATGGCGTGGTTGATGGTACGGACCGTGGATTCATCGCGGTCCCTGGAGATTGTGATCTCGATGGAGACGTTGATTCCGACGATTACAACAACTGTTTCGCGCCGTGTCTGGGTGTCCCTGGCTCAACAGTTATCGGAGGTTGCGAGAATGCTGATCTTGATTTCGATGGAGACGCAGATTTGGCAGACTGCGCAGCGTTTCAGGCCAACTTTGGTAGTTAGTGGAGTCCCACACGCAATATCAGTATGCATGTTCGGGTCGTCGCTATTTTCGCAGGTCGTCATTCCCGCAAAAGCGGGAATCCAGGGCGCGCATCTAACGCGGCACCAGTTCTAGACTCCCGCGTGCGCGGGAGTGACGAACGAGCAACGCTTGATTTCGAGGCGAGGTCAGCCGAATACGGTTGGCCTCGCCTTCTTCTGCGTCCCTTCCCTCACTTTATGCTTATATCCGAATTCATGCCGAACCTTATCCGCGTATCGTCGTAGTTATTGTCGAGCACTCTTGAAGAAGCATATCTCGGCTGATTGAGCTGGAAGGAATCTCTTGCCCCAGGCGGGCTTCCTTCACATAATCGGTGCGCCCATCTTAGGGAGCCCTTCTCATGGTCACGTGGTTTCGACAACTTGACGAATTGCTGCGCGGCAAGCGGACCGAACCCGGCCAGCTTGCGGAAGATCGCGTCAACCTGCCGCTTGGAACATTCGTGTCGCTCGCCATCATTCTCGGCGCGTTGTACGGGTTTTTTATGGGTTGGTACGCACTCTTCAACCACGAGCCGACCGACTACAGGCAGTTGCTTGCAACGGTGATCAAACTGCCGGCACTGTTTCTCTTGACGCTGATCGTCACATTCCCGTCGCTTTACGTTTTCAACGCGCTCGTCGGTTGTCGCATGACGATGACATCCACCTTGCGCCTGCTCGTTGGGGCTGTGGTGGTCAATGTCACCGTCGCCGCATCCTTGGGCCCGATCCTCGGATTCTTCACACTCAGCACCACCAGCTATCCATTCATGATCGTGCTCAACATCATCTTGCTCGCCGTCGCCGGATTCGTTGCCCTCGGATTCCTGTTGCATACGTTGCGACGCGTTTCGATTCGCCGACCGATCGATTGGTCCGAAGTTCCGGTGGCCCCTCCAAGCGAAGGCGATGCCGATGCCGAAGCAAAGCGCATGCCCGGCCCGCTTGAAAGCATCGACACAGACCCATCCGGATTGGGGCCAGCCAACGGTGTCTTTAAGATTTGGGTTCTGCTGTACGGGTTGGTTGGGGCGCAGATGGGCTGGTTGTTGCGGCCGTTCATCGGTTCGCCCGACTTACCGTTCGAGTGGTTCCGCGAGCGACAAGGCAACTTCTTCATGTCGGCGGCGGAACATCTTTCAAACTTACTCGGTGGCGGCTGACCGGTTGGGTGGTTGATCCATGACGGGCGCCCTACTACGAGTTGACCAGTTCCTTCGAGGCGCGGGCGATTTCCATCCGCGAGCCCATGCAAGCCGGCCTTGGTGGTGGCTGCCGCTGATGATCGTTTGTTTCGCGGCGCTCTACGGCGCGTTCATGGGCAGCTTCCACTACGTCTCCGCCGCGCGAACGTGGCAGATTCTTTACTCCGCGATCAAGATGCCGCTGCTTTTGTTGGCGACGTCGCTGCTGTGCCTTCCCGGTTTCGTGGTGATCAATACGCTGCTGGGTTTGCGCGACGACCTCCGCGAATCGCTACAAGCCATCTTCGCAGGGCAGGCTGGCCTGAGCATCGTGCTCGCCGCCCTCGCCCCGATGACCCGCTTCTGGTATTTCTCGTCGGAAAGCTACCGCGGCGCACTGCTGTTTAACGCGGCGATGTTCACCGTCGCCACGTTGGCCGGCCACCTCGTCTCAGCCCGCTACTACCAGGTCCTGATCGCCCGCCACCGCTTCCACCGCATCGCCCACTATGCCTGGCTCGTCACCTACGCATTCGTAGGCATCCAAATGGGCTGGACCCTCCGCCCGTTCATAGGCTCGCCCGACGTCCCCACCTCGTTTTTCCGCGACGAACCCTTCAGTAACGCCTACATTGTGATCGTCCAGCTCCTATTTGGCTGATACGGGGACACTGCCGTGTCGCCTCCGTTTGCATTGATAGAGTTCGGAATCGGCTATCTTGAGTAGCGAATCTAGATCGGACGTTTCGCCCGGTGCCGCAAAAGCAATACCCATGCTGGCCGCCGCCGGAACGTTTCCAGATTCCGTATGAATGGGGGACGCAGTAATTCGTTCTTGGATTCGATCGACAACACCCACAGCATGATCGAATGATTCACAAGGCGACAACACCAGTAAGAATTCATCGCCTCCAATTCGACCGATAACATCAGTTTCACGCAACCCGCCCAGCATTCGGCGAGAAATCGCTCTGAGAACCTCGTCGCCCGCTGCGTGGCCAAGTGAATCGTTTACTTCCTTGAAGTGGTCAAGATCGACCATCACAAATGCAGCTCCCTTGTCACCGCTTCTGGCTTGCTCGAGCGCTTCCTCGGCCAAGTTGAGAATTCCGTCTCGATTCCACATTCGTGTCAGGCAGTCAACGAGCGATCGCCGATGTCCCACGTCGATGTCCTCCAGAAGGGACGCTTGTACCGCATTTGCGGATGCCGATTGCAATTCGCTCTGCGCTAGTGCGGCCAAATCGCGAATATTCTCCACATCGGCGTCATCAGTTTCGCGTGGGCTGGGGTCGATGAGGCATAGTGTTCCAATAGGAAAGCCGTCGTTCGAAAGGATCGGGCAAGCCGCATAGTACGCGATGTACGGCGGCCCGATAACCAATGGATTGTCAAAGAAGCGAGGGTCTTCGCGGGCGTCGGGGACAACCATGACGTCAGTTTCTAGAATGGTGTGTCCGCAAAAGGACTCATCCCTTCCGGTCACACATTCGTCGAGTCCCTGAATCGATACGAACCACTGTCGGTCGGCTTCCACGAGCGAGATCGCGGCGATCTCCACACGCATAAGTTGCTTGGCAAGACGCGTGATCCTCTCAAATCGTTCCTGCAAAGGTGTTTCAATGAGATTTAACTTACGGACAGCCGCCAACCGCATCGGCTCGTCTGGTGATAGGTCTGGTGCCTGCATGATTTACTCCATATACATTCATATTGGTTAGATCATCGGACGAGCAAAGACCCAGCACAAGATACGATTCCAATAGAATCTAATGCTCGTTGCCTGATTCGAATAGCGTGAAACCAAGTCCGATACTCATGCGCCCAGTCGCCCAATACGCGTCGCCGGTCAATGTAGTAGGTCTAGGCCTTCAAATGGGCTGGACACGCTGCTCATTCGTTGGTTCGCCCGATGTCCTAAGATCGCTATTCCGTGATGAACCCTTCTGCGACGCCTGCAGTGTGATCGTCCGACTTGTTTTCATTGGTTGGTTAAGGCCGGCTTTGTCGTAACCTGCTGTGCGCATCATAGGTTGGACGCACTGAATGTCGGATTACGTTAAACAAGATTCGCGCAAACCAATCGCTATTCTGAGGCTGGTCATGCGTCGGGCGCGGTGGAGAAATTGGCGTGATCGCTGTAAGTGATGTGTCCGACGGTAATATGCGTCGTTGAATAATGACAGGCTTTCGAAGCGGTCGAGGTGACAGCAACGTGTCACCTTCGCGGTTGTGTCGTGCGTTGTTCGATTCGCTTCTCGTAGTTCTTGCCTTCGAAGATGTAGTTGATGTAGACGCCTGGTGTGTGGACGTGGTCGGGGTCGATCTTGCCTATTGGGACTAGTTTCTCGACCTCGGCGATGGTGATCTTGCCGGCTTGGGCCATCATGGGGTTGAAGTTGCGAGCCGTCTTGTTGAACACGAGGTTGCCGCTCTCGTCGCCGATGTGGGCTTTGACGATGGCGAAGTCGGCTTCCAGTGCGTGCTCCATCAGGTATGTTCGCCCGTTGAAGTCGCGGGTCTCTTTTCCCTCGCCCATTTTCGTCCCGACAGCCGTCGGGGTATAGAACGCCGGGATGCCCGCACCGGCTGCCCGGATGCGCTCGGCTAGTGTTCCTTGTGGCACGAGGTCCACTTCGAGTTCACCGCCGAGAAACTGTCTTTCGAATTCTGCGTTTTCGCCGACATAGCTCGAAATCATCTTCTTGATCTGCTTGGTTTGCAGCATCAGCCCGAGCCCGAAATCATCGACGCCGCAGTTGTTGCTGATTAGGGTCAGTCCCTTCACGCCCGAGTCGCGGATCGCGGTGATGCAGTGTTCGGGAATGCCGCAGAGTCCGAATCCGCCGGCCATGATGACGGCATTGTCGCAGATGCCCGCCCGCTTGACGGCTTCCGCTGCATTTTGAACCACCTTGTTCATGCGATGACTCCGGCTGACGTTGGTGAACGATCCGCAATTGTTATTGAGCTATCGAATATTGTGGCTGCGGGCCCGCGTGGCGTCAACGTGTGGGCAGGCGAATGTGTGAACTTGTACCGATTGGCGAGGCTGCAGGGTTCTTCGGTTGACGACAGGCGGTGATGTTCGTTTACCATGTCCGTTCGGGCGGTGGCGGTTGGGATCGTCGAGATTCGGTTGAATTCGTAGTCGTCGGCAAATATCGGCAGCGTGACGACGAATAGACCGCTGGACGGCGGTTTGCGCTGGCGCATGATCAAATCATTATCTGCCACTGCAATTGCGATTAAACGCAACGGGAATTCTGGAGATACAAAATGAACATCAAGCATTTCACGACGGGCTTGGTCGTATGCGTCCTGGTCGGCGCGTTTGTTATTGGTTGCACGCCGTTTCAGACCAAGGTCTGGGTCGAACAAACCGACCAACTGTCCTTCGATGCCGCCGGACTGAACAAGCTGGCCATCACCACGTATAACGGACCCATAAAGGTCAAAGGTGAAACCGGTCGTAATGATGTGCATGTCGTGGTGACTCGAAAAGGCGGCGGTAAGGACGAGGAGTCAGCCACCGCAGCGCTTGAGGCGATCGAGGTTATCTCTGAGGCTTCCGGAGACGGTACCCATCAACTCGGATACCGTTGGAATGTCGAGAAGCAGTACGACTGGCAAGCCCGAGTCTCGTTTGAAGTGGCGATGCCATCGCGCTTGATCACCAACGCCAAGTCGCACAACGGCGCGATCAGTATCGGCAATGTCGATGGCGAGTGTGACTTGGTGACGCATAACGGCGCCGTCACAGCCACAGACGTTCGCGCAGTATGTCGCATTGAAACGCACAACGGGCGCATCAGCATCGGCTCACCGGAAGCCACCGTCAGCGCTACAACGCACAACGGCGCTATCACTGCCGAATGTGGCGGCGAAAGCGTCAACCTTTCGAGCCATAACGGTCCGATCAAACTCGACGCGACCACCGCCACCGCGCTGAACGGCGTCTTGACCACGTACAATGGCGCCATTGGTGTGGTGGTTCCAACGACGGCCAACGCCAAGGTGACTTGCAAGACCAACAATGGGTCCATCCAGTGCGACGCCCCGTGGAAGGAAACCAAAAAGACGCGACGGTTTGCGTCTGGTGTATTGGGTGATGGCACCGGTCAGTTCAAAGCCGAAACGCACAATGGATCGATTCGGATTCAGGAGGCCAAGCAGTAGCGCACGCGTGACGCGTCAGGTGTGCCACTGCTCTGTGAGCAGTGTTAAGTATTAGAATGCGGCTTGATGATGTACTGCTAACAGAGCAGTGGCACGAATTTTCGTTGGATTGGCGTTACTAAGGGCCGGTATCGAATACTGAATTGATGTACCGATCCGGATCTTGAATGATCGTGGTCAACACTTCACTGACCACCGTACCATTGGACGGTCGATCAAACTGCACCTGCCCGCGAACGAGGTCTAGTTCACGCTGAAACGCCAGCGTGGCTGACCGATTCATGATGTCGATTTGCTCGACATGGCGCAGGCCAATCAAGTGCCCGATTTCATGGGCAGCCGTCTGCGACAGCGTCAACACGACGTTATTCAACGAGTTGATCACCGACGTCTGACATTCGTCACCGCGACCGGTCAAGCTGCCAACGTACACACCAGCATCGTCCTCAACCGATTGGTTGCCAGTATCCTGCGTCGCACCGCGCGGTAGCACTTCTCCAAAAATGACACGTACCTGGCACTGCGGACGCGTCGGATCGGGAGCGGGCAGCGCCGCATCGATCACGTCCTGATCCTCAGCCAACACCCGCTCGCCATTGAACGTCACCGTTGACATGGGACCTTCCGGAAGGGCGTCGCCTTCTTCAAAAATCATCACCGGTGTGTCGGCGTAGATTGCCCGAACGCGATCGACGATCTGTCCGCGGACGATGCCATCGATGCTTTCGAGGAATTCCAACTGGTCGGGTGTTCCGTCTTCGGTATCGAACAACCCGGGATCGGATAGAAAACCGTCTTCAAATACGAGTAGCACGTTCTGTTCACTCGGCGGGCGAAACGCTTCGTCGCCAAACTCAGCTGTGATCGTCGCGCGACGTGCGGACACGCTGACCAGCGGATCAAACTGGGCAAACGCAAAGTACCGCCCGCCTTCGGGAATGCGATATTGAAACGCCTCGTTCGCAGGACCGCCACCGATGAGGATGCCAGCTTCTTCGAATAGATCGTCGGCCGTTAAGAGCAAAACTTCGGTGACGCTGTCGCCATCGATCGAAATGCGCAGCACATCGCCTGCGTTGAAGTCGCCAAGCGGAATGATCTCGGTTTCGAGGTCGCGCTCGATACCATCGAGTTCGATCGGCTCAAGATCGACGAACGGATTTAGCGGGTCGCCAGCCGGCGGAAAGACCGACGTGCAACCGAGCATCGTCGTCGTGACACATGCCATCGCGCAAACGATCAACCGTAAGCAAAAATCTAATTGTCTCGATCGCATCATCATTAGATCGGTTCCGCCACCACCAGCACCGATTGAATCGGTGGTTCCACGTCAATGATCGCCGGTCGAAACGCGACGTCGTCCGAGAAGAATTCGAGTCGATAACCACCTGGAGGACGCTCGAACGAAAACGCACCATCCGCATCGGTAAACATAAACGTGATCGGGTCGCCGAATTCGGCATCGGGATCGTTCGTCGGGTCGTTGTCGTTGAGGCGCACCCGAAAGCGCGTCCGCAACATGACGCCGACACCTTCAACGCCCGACCCATCGGCCAGTAGTACCTGGCCAGCAATCGGTTCAAACGTAGCCAACTCCGGCGGGGCGTCGCTTGCAAATGCCGGATCAACACCATCCACGTCCCACGTGGCATCGGTATTATCAAAGAGATTGATCGCCCGAATCGCCGCATCGACCGGCGTATCCTGTGCGAGCTTCACGCGTGACTGCCCCGATTCGGTGTCCCAACTGACGATCGTATAAGTTTCCAATGGCTGCACCCCGCACGCGGGAACGTCGAGAATTTCGCCCGCGACTGTCGGCGTACCTCCCACAACTTCGCCGTCGTCGAGACCGATGGGTACGTCGCTGTTGACGCGCTCGTAGATCAACACTTGAAGGTCCAACGTATTCGGGCAACCCTCCCCCAACGCATCGACGAATCGCTGACGCTGCGTCGCTCCCGGAGCCAACAGTTCCGTTCGGAAATAGGGTGTCGAATCGGTGTCATCGTGGGCACGAATCCGAAGCGCCGCATACGTGGTCTTTGAAAAGTTCGTAAACGCAAAGCTGGTTTCGATCGGCAGGTTCGCGATGTTGTCTACGGCATTGCAACCACCCGACAACGCAATCATCGCCACGAAGCAAACGGTGGACAGACCGTAGTTAATGAGCGAGCCCGTCTTGAATTGGCCAAACCTACATCGATGCATCGCCCAACTCCATGACCAGTCGCAAACCGTGGTAAGCCGTTCTTCCAGTCGGATCCGTATAGTTGCGCTGTGCAGTCCGGCACCGAATCGCTGGCGAATACGTTGCCCCACCCTTCACAACAAACGGCATTCCGTCCTCAGTGTACTTCGTCGAAGTCCACTCCCAAGTGCCACCGTGCATATCAAACGTGCCCCAAAAACTTGGCATGTGTTTACCGACAACATTCCAGCCAGGTCGTCGGCCTGCACAATGTGCCATGTAGCGTGCATATTTTGGATCGTCGCCAAAGCAGAATCGCTTATCGCTTGCGCCTGTTGCGGCATTTTCCCACTCTTCTTCGGTGGGCAGGCGATACGAGCGCGATGGAGTCAATGCTGCACCCTTTGCGGTGAGCCAATCGATGTAGGCATCTGCCTCGACCTTGCTGATATAACCTGCCGCCGCTTGCTCCTTATGTTCAACCGACAGTCCAATCAACAGGTTGGCCATGTCATCGAAGCGATATCCTTCGGCGATTTCAATGTTTGCTGGATCATTCAAGAATTCTTGAAACGCAGCCCAAGTAACTTCAGTATCGGCGACCCAAAGGTCATCAATCGCAATGCCTTCTACCGGTCGATCTTCGTCATCGAATCGATCCGGATCGGTTTCGTCACTTCCGCGGAAGAATTCATCATTTCCGGGAATGAGCACAAACGTCTGTCCGCTGATCTCGTCGGCAAAGACGTCCGCTGAATCATTCGCGTCTACCAACTGTCCCATCCGCATCGCAGCCCAAACCGCAGCCGCCCGCACTCCGGGATGCTCGGCAGTTTCAGCCCACTCGACGCAATCGGAAGCCAGTTCTTCGTCTTCCGGCGCGATCTGACCGATCAGGCACAGGCTTACGTAACGCTGACGATCAGTTCCCGACTCGGCATACTCAATCAGTTGCGGCAGAATCGCTGCCGACATTTTTTCCGGCAGGTTGGCCAATTCCAACCACTCACCGTTTTCCCAAAGCGCTCCGCCGTCGATCGATTCCCAGAAATCATCCGGCGCAATCAGCATGCCTCCACGGGCACCCATGATACGTTCGGTGTATGCGCTGGATGAGAGGCTGCGAATCATCGCATCCTGCAAGATTTCCGCGAGTTTCGGTTCAGCCGCCGCGCTCTGCTTCATGGCGTCGGCTGGGTCGTCGACGAACTGAGCCATGATCTGCGCCGCACTGGCATGGGCGAGTTGCACGGATTGGTTCCACCACGTCCAACCGCTGAACACAACGATTGCGAGAAATGCTGCAGCCACGGAGACCGGCACGCGGTGGCGGCTGATCATCTTGCGCACCATGTAGGTCGTGCTGTCGCGCTTGGCTTCGATCGGCTGACCTTTGAGATACCGATTCAAATCGTCGGCGAAGGCATTGGCCGACTGGTAGCGGCGGTCTTTTTCCTTGGCGAGCGCTTTAAGGACGATGGTTTCAACTTCATCGTTGATGCGTCGTCCGACCAGTGACGGTTTCTTGGGATCGACCTCTGCGATGTTTTGCAAAATGTCTGCGATGTTCCCAATGACTTTGTATGGAAACTGACCGGTGAGCATTTCGTAGAGAATCACGCCCAGCGAATAAATGTCCGTGCGGACGTCAACATGTTCGTGTTCGCCCGAAGCTTGTTCCGGCGACATATACGGAAGCGTACCCATCAGTTGGCCCGTGACCGAAATCGTCTTGGCCCGCTCAAGATCCGACGCCTGATCGTCCACCGATTTCGCCAAACCAAAGTCCAGCACGAATGGCTCGCCGTGTTCATCGACGAGGATGTTTGAAGGTTTCAGGTCGCGGTGAATGATCCCGCGCTGGTGCGCATACGCGACGGCTTCGCAGACCTTCTGAAAGATCGCCAGCATGCGTTCACGTGAAACGTTGTTATCTATGATGTATTTGTCGAGGCGTTGGCCTTCGACGTAGCGCATGGCGAAGTAATAACGCCCGCTGTCGACGCCGCTCTCGAGAATCGTCACGATGTTGGAGTGATCGAGCTGGGCGACGAGTTCAACTTCGCGCTCGAAACGCCGACGCGCTTTCTCCGTGGCGAACGGGCCATCCAAAAGAACCTTCAACGCGACCTTGCGCTTGGTGGATTGCTGGACGGCAAGGTAAACCAAGCCCATACCACCGCGGCCGATTTCCTTGATGATCGTGTAGCCTTCGATCTGAGTGATCGCGTTGGCTGGTGCGTTGACGTCGAGTTGAAATGACGAACCCTCGATCGTGGACTGATCGGCGACGTCCACGTCAATGCGCTGGGCCTCTTCGTCCAGCACTCGGCGCAGACCGGGCAGAAGATCCTCGTCACTGCTATTCTTTTCGCAGTGCGTGCGGCAGACGCGACATCCAAGCAGATGCTCTTCAATCGAGACAGCCAGCTCCAAATCGCACGTTCCCGATTGGAACAGCGAGAGCATTTCAGATGATGGGCAATCAGACATCGTCTTGGGACCCAATCTACAAGATCAACGAGCCAAACGCTCGAACGGATTTATATCAAACACGCGCCATCGCAAACAAATATCTATTCACCCCGAAACGCAACTGCCGCGACTTGCGGCGAACCTTCGTCGTCGAGTGAGAAGCACAACGCCTGGATGTCTGACGACTGACGAAACAGTCTAGCCACCTTGGCGGGTTGGCCGTGCAGCGATGTCGCCAACACGCGACACTTCAACCGCCGCGACAGGTTAATGAGCATCGCAAAATGAACTCCCCATGGACCGGTGAACTCTTCGACCTGGCTGAAATC
>BQJS01000020.1 GCA_021604825.1 Phycisphaerae bacterium
GCGACCGCACTCGATCCGGAGATTCTGTTCTACGACGAACCGTCGGCTGGTCTGGATCCGGTCACTTCAACGGCGATCGATGAATTGATGATGGACCTGTCGCAAAAACTGCGCGTCACCAGCGTGGTAGTCACACACGAGATGGATTCGGCATTTCGCATCGCCGATCGCATGGTCATGCTGGACAAAGGGCGGGTGCTGAAAATTGGGGATCGCCATGAATTTGAATTGCTCCGCGACGCGAATCCCCTAGAGTTAAAAAGTTCTGACGATCGACTCATGAATCAGTTCTTGAATGGGTTGGGTGAAGGACCGCTCACCGATGCGGAAGGGCTCAGCGAGTTTGAGAAATTGATCAACACGTCTTCTGGGGGTTTTTGAGTCTAGTTGTTGTTGAATCCAATCGGGAATGTTGCCGCACCGAACAACGATGGCGAATTGAAATATGGCAAAGAAACGAAACACATTCACACTCGGACTGACGCTGCTGGTGATGTTCTCGGTGTTCGTCGGGTTCCTCCTTTTCGTGGGGGTAAAGGGAGTCTTCCGCCCCGACACTCAGGAGATCGTGGTCCGGTTTGGACTTGGGGCTGCGATGCCGGAAATCGTCAACGGGTCGCGGGTCAATTGCTTCGGTCAGGCTGTGGGCAAAGTTGTGGAGACGAAATTTGTCGAAGCGCCGGACCCCACCGGTCGCTCCAAGAAAGACCTGCCCTATTTGGAAGTTCGGGCCACTGCGCTTGCGGAATTGAATCTGCGGGCTGACTGCCGGGTGATTTCGACGGGCCCCCCCCTTGGTGGGAAAGGCGTAATTGAAATCGTCGATCGCGGAATCAGTGAAAATGAGTTGAGCCCGGACACCGTTCTGTATGGTTCGGTCACAGGGTTTCAAGAAGTGCTCGCCACTGTCACGCGTGAGTTGGACGAAAAGAATCCAGCCGGCTTATTGCGCATGATCAAATCTGAATTCGATGCCCACGACAAGGACTCGCTGCTCGCGAGTTTTCACGCTTCTACAAAAGACATTAACCGCATCACCCAAAGCCTGGCGCTGGAGATGACCCGCGGCAAAGAAGAACATTTGCTACACAAGCTGCACGTGAGCATGGACAAGGTCAATCACGGATTGCAGGAACTCGTCGCTCTGCTCGAAGAAACGCGGCCAATCGTCGGGCGAACCTTGCACTCGGCTGAGCATGCGATGGCCAACATTGACACTCAGATCATCGACAACCTTGTGCATGAGTTCAATCCGAACCACAAAGCCGGCATGCTCGCGCAAATTCACGTGGCGTTCGACAAACTCAACGGTTCACTGGAAGACGTCAACGCGATTACGTCGAGCACCAAGGGTATCGTGGTCTTAAACAGGGATCGGATCGACGAGTTGGTGCAGAACGCGTCGGAGGCGGGCATGTTGCTTCGGGCTGGCATCAAGGACTTGACGCTGCATCCTTGGAAGGCCTTCCTGAAACCGACACCAGCACAACTTCGCGAATTGAATATGTTCAGCGTTGCCCGCGAGTTCGCTGCTGCATCAGCCCATTTGGACGACTCGACCTCGCGTCTTAAATCGTTGGTGGACCTGCAAGGTTCATCGATCGATCGAGATGACTTGCAACTCCAGAATATCCAAGCCGACCTTGCAGCAAGCGTCAAAAAGTATCGTGAGGCGGAAGCGGCACTTTGGGACTTTTTGAACAAACGATGACGCGCAATCTCAGCATGCGTCCAACACAAACATTCAAACCATGACCAAGAAAAAGCAAACCGAATTCGACGCGATCATCGTAGGCGCTGGGCCCGCCGGCGCGACCATCGCGATTAAGCTGGCCAAGTTGGGCATGTCCGTCGGCTTGCTTGATCGGGCGAAATTCCCTCGTCGCAAGCCGTGTACTGGCTGGGTTAATGCGAACGTTGCGGAACTGCTGGACGATCTCGACGTGGCGTCGAAGCAATTGCTTGCCCGCCCGTTCAAGGATGTCGCGTTTCATAATGCGGACCTGAGCAAGTCTTCGGTACCGGAACTAAAATCTTCGCCCGGGTATCTCATCGATCGCGCCGCGTTTGATGAACGGTTGGTGAACGCGGCGAAGCGGGCTGGGGCGCAACTGATTGAGAATCGGGAAGTGACGGACCTGGATCCACAGGAATCCGGCGTCAAGGTTATCGCGTCGGATGGCACTGGCTTTCATTGCAAACTCTTGGTGCTTGCGATTGGGGCGTCGAAGAAGCTTCGGGCACAGGTGGGCATCGCCCGGTCCGATGTCAGAGAATCACGCTGGACGGCGCTGATCGAGCATGCCCTGGAAGGCAAATCCAAGAGCACGTCAGCCGACCCGCGCATCGATGTCGTCCTTGGCGCGACGGCTGAGAATGGTTTGGCGATCCTCGCCCGCCAGAAAGATAGAGTTTCGCTCACGCTGAATTCGCCCGGGGATCGCGAGGCAATTGCCGATCAGATTCTGACGTTGGCCCACATCATGCGCGAAAAGAAAATGCTCACGCCTGAATTTCCGATTGAACCCGCAGCCGTAGAGTGTTCAAAATCCAGTTTTGGCCCGGCGCTCGAGTTGGATTCCCACGTCGGCAAACACACGCTGCTGATCGGCGATGCCGGCGGGTTTATTGCCGCCGTCAGTCAAGAGGGAATCTATCCGTCAATGTGGTCCGCAAAGATCGCTGCCGAGGTTGTTGGATCAGCATGGGGCGCCGACATTTCTCAGGACGCGCTGATGACGTTCGACAACAAATGGCGACTGGAGATGGGCGACTACCTCCGCCCGCCCAACACCGACCTGCAACTATTAGCCCCATTAATCTTCTCAAACCAACCCATGACGAACCGAATGGCCAGCGCGTTTTTCTTTGGCGAGAATATCTAATCTGCAACGCTTGACTGCCCTAAATCGTCACCGCGACCTGTAATGATTCAGCGCATTCTCAAACTGCGAAACAAACTCATCCAAGGGCATTTTCTTCGGCCAGAAAAACCGAGGTATCCAGATGGGCCGTTTCGCTCCATCCTTGTGAATGAGAACGAGCTCATGAAAACGTGAAACAGAAATCCGATCAACGCTCGCCCAATCAATCACGATGTCGGCATACCCTTTCACTCGAACGTACAGTCTTTCCGGTGCAATCTTCACGAATTCGTAAGGATACGAATATCGAGAGCGACGGACCACGAACCCAACACCAGACAGGGTAAGTATTCCGGCAACCAACAATGAAGCTACACGCGACCAGTGCGATGTACTCGAATCAGCCAAGTTCGTTAACATGCACCAAAGTGGAATCAGGACAAATAAGTACATCGGAGTTGAGTCAATGCGGATGCGGCCAGACGGTGAGAACAGTCTTGAGTTCTTCTCGACATGCAATCCACACTCCGGACACCTTGCCGGAAGCGCTGTGCCCGTCAAGTCGTACCTGCATGCAGGGCAATGATCGAGTTGTTGGCCGCGATCTGAGATTTGAACACTCCCCTCCAGACACATGCGATCAGATTCGATGAAACGTCACTTCGTCGCGTTCAAGGTCGATCGTTGCCACGGTGTATTCGCGGGCTCGGTGCAGCGCGCCGGGGTTGATGATTCGGCAGTTGCCGATTCGTTCGTCTCTGGCGAGGTGGGTGTGGCCGTGCAGGATGTAGTCTGATGCCGGCGATCCAAGCGCGTGGTTGAATTCGGGTTCGTGGCCGTGGAAGACTTCGATTGACTTCCCGTGCAGTTCGAGCCTCAGCGGGACAGTCGCCGGGGGGGCGAGTTCGACCGTTCTCAGGTAGGCCAATGTTGCTTGATCGGGATAGTCGGTGTTGCCCCACACGAAGTGAACGTCGCGGCCGACCATTTCGTCGAAGACCTCGATGCCACCGACATCGCCACAGTGGATAATCGTTGCAGCGTTTTCGCGGTCGAAGATCTCAATGGCCTTTTTGACCTGACGCGACTTTCCGTGACTGTCTGACATAACACCGATGATCATGAATTATCCGCCCACGATCCGTATCGATTCGACAATGCTTTTCCAGATGGCCAATTCGCGACCTCCCATGTAACCAAAGGTTTGCAATTCGATGGAATAACCATGGGTGGCGTCTGGCTGATGATCGATGGCGGTGAGAATTTCGGCGTGCATCCCAAGTCGATTGGTATGCACATCCCACGTTTGCCTAACCGACGCGTGACATGCTGGCCAATCGCCCATCATGGACTCTGCATATTCAGTATGATTCCTAAGCGGCTTGACGCCGTCCGATGTGGAGAATCCTTCGACGATTTCGGTGCAAAACTCTCTCGGGATCGCGCTGCTATCGGCCAACTTGCGACGCACGCGAATCAACGAATTCGCCGTGCCATACTGATCGGAAATCGGGATAAACACGTACTCCTCTAAATCTCCCGAGGCCATTTCGAATTTTCCTTCAGTCCATCCGATCGGCGTTTTGAAACTGATCCGCCAACCCTCCAGGTTAACTGGGTCGTCCATCTTGAGATGGGTGCGCTGTGAAATGAGGCTGCTAGCCATCCACGACACGGCCAGCAATGATCCGACGCCGAAGATCAGACCCCGGCGTTGCTGTTTTGAGAAGTGATGCGACATGTTCATGGGCATAGCGCGCTCATCGTATGGTGTGAATTCAAGGGTGACAATGGTTGACCGAATCCTAACAGACGCCTACATTCACGGTCGCTGGTATCGATATTCGATCTGTGTTTTCTTGAGGAATCGGCTTTGAAGCCCGACGCTGACCGTGTCAATCGGGCGCTCGCACCCCATGGATGAATTCAAAAGATTCTTTCTACGCGGACTGGCCGCCGTACTGCCGACGCTGCTGACCATCGCGGTATTCCTGTGGGCGTACAGCCTGGTCGACACGTACCTGGGTCAGCATATCACCCGGGGCATGCTGAACGTGATGTGCCTGCTGGGTGAGCCGTCGGCCGTGGACGCTGAGGAAGATTCCCTGCTTTATGGCGATCCGATCGATCGATGGATCCAGACCGGCCCGTGGGCAGGCATTCGTGACACCGCTGAACACAACATCATTACCAGCAACGCTTTACACAGCACAGACGATCTCGTCAAGAAGCGGGCTGAAAGGGCTCGGACACGCGCTTTGTGGCGAATTGCCTTCAGCAAGTACAAATTGGGCTTGGTCGGTTTTTTGATTGCGATCATTGTCGTATACTTCGTCGGACTCTTCCTGGCGAGTTTCATCGGTAGGACCACGTTGCGGCTGGTCGAACGCACCGTGAGTCGAATGCCGCTTGTGGGTGCGATCTATCCAAACATCAAGCAGGTGACGGACTTTCTGTTCAGCGAGAGTAAGCTGGAGTTTTCCGGTGTGGTGGCCGTCCCCTACCCCCGGAAAGGCATTTGGTCGGTCGGATTGCTGACCGGTCGCCCGATGGGGGCGATTAAAGACCAGACGGATGGAGACCTGGTCACGGTGTTTATCCCCAGTTCGCCGGCACCGGTGACGGGTTATACGATTACTGTACCGCGAGAGGATTTGTTGGTACTTGATATTTCGATTGATGAGGCGCTTCGTTTCATCATCAGTGCTGGTGTGGTTAAGCCTGACACAAAACTTCTGACGGAACCATCTTTGGGGCGATCTGCCCCAAGCCTTGGTGACGCGACGACAAAAAATGAGGAGACTTAAGCGTGGAATCAGTGGACATCTCGGTGAAAGCACGACACGTCGAAGTGTCAAACAACGTTCGAAGCTATGCCGAAGAGAAGGCATCCAAGCTACCGCGTTTTTTCGATCGCGTTCAAACGATCGATGTAGTCATCGACAAAGAACGGGACCACTTATCCGTCGAGATGATCGTGCATGCGGCTGGTGCTCAGACGTTTGTCGCGAAAGAAGTTGGCCCTGACGCCCATGCGTGCATCGATTTGCTGGTGGACAAGATGGAACGTCAACTAACCAAGCACAAAGAGAAACTGAAGAATCACAAACACAGTGGCCGTGGCGCAGAGACATCAATGGACACGGATTAGGGTCGATACGGACTAGCGTTGATATAGACCAAGGCTTCTGCTGGAACGCAACTTGCACATAATCGAATTTGAAAGTACGTCGGACTTAACTGAGCGCGGCGGCAAATCACAGACAACTGCCCATTATGCAGATGCACCGGGCAATCCAAAACACTTAGGGGTTCGCATGAAACTCAACGATTTCTTTGAAATTGACGCATGCATTCCGGAGTTGCAGGCGACCGACCGCAATGGCGTGATTCGCGAGTTGATCGAGTCGCTTTCCAACGTCGGCGCCATCGACCCTGCCGACACGGAAGCAGCAGCCAAAGCTTGCATCGCTAGAGAAAACAACGGTAGTACCGGATTTGGCAAGGGCGTCGCCGTCCCCCACGTCAGCAAGAACAAAGTGGTAAAACGAATGGCGGCGGCGATTGGCCGCTCCACCGCTGGGGTTGATTTTGCGGCGCTGGATCGAGCCCCGGTATACATCGTGGTGATGGTACTCAGCCCACCAGATGACCCTGACATGCACTTGGCTGCCATGGAAAGGATTTTCCGGCACTTACAACGTGACAATTTCCGCCGATTCCTCAGACAAGCCGACACCAAGGATTCAATCCGTGATCTGATTATTGAAGCCGACGAATATCAGGAAGGATAGCGAGTCAGAACTGGTTTGGCAGTATTCGGTCTGGGGGGATCGAAGCGCCGGTATTGCGATGACGAATTGGGCGTTTGTGGGCCATTCGTTTTTTTGGCGGCGTTTTCTTGAGTGGCGTTTTGTGGGTGGAAAGTGGAAGGCGTATAGCGGTGTCCGAAACCAATGGACAGGTCACCATTGAGATCGTCAATCCTCAAGGGTTGCACGCCCGTCCAGTGATGAAATTTGTTGATCTCGCCACGACTTTCCAATCCGATATCAAGGTCGATAAAGGCGCGGGCACCGAACAAGTCGACGGAAAAAGCCCGATGCACATGATGTTGCTTGCGGCTCCGAAAGGAACTGCACTTCGGATCATGGCCGACGGTGTTGATTCTGACGCTGCGCTGAAGTCACTCGCCGAGTTGGTCAACAATGGGTTCGACGAGATGTAATCGGGGGCCGATGCGTCTACTGGCGCTTTGGCTGGAACTGTTTTCTACCTCCAACGCTGCCGGCTCGATTTTCTTGAATCGACGTAACATCCGCCTTGGTGCAGCGCGTTGAAGGCCTGAGAGACGGTCGACCCACGGGCCAATCGGCACGACGCATTCTGTTTGATTCTTGGGTTTCAGGAAAGCTTGAACACTCGACCATGGAGATTCTTCGAGGCATCGCGGTTTCACCCGGCATTGCAATTGCCGAAGCGATCGTTCTGGATGCGGAAGACTTTCGCATCCCGGAGCGGACCGTAGCGCCCGAAGGAATCGAACGTCAGATTGAGATTCTCGCCAGCGCGTTCAAGGCATCCGTTGATGAACTCACGCAGCAGCGTGACGGTTGGTTCAACGAACTGGGCCAACAAACCGCGGACATCTTCAACTGGCACGTCGGCGTCTTGAGTACGCCCCAACTCCAAACGCAGATTCGAGAATTAATCGAAAACAGCCGTTTCTCTGCTGCCTATGCCACGAGTTTGGCCATGCGGCGGTTCCAACGGCGATTCAAAAAAATGGACGACCCCGTTCTCGCTGAGAGGGTTCGGGACGTTCGTGATATCGAGCGCCGATTGCTTCGACACATTCTTGGCGAAAATCGCGAAGACCTCGCCCATCTTTCGCGACCGGTCGTATTGATCACGCACGAACTCACGCCGTCGTTTGCAGCCACACTCACTTCGAGCAAGGTGATCGGGGTTGCGACCGACATTGGGGGCCCAGCTTCCCATACATCGATCCTCTTGAGGGCGATGGGCCTGCCTTCGGTTGTCGGCGTCACTGAGCTATCGTCACACGTCAGCGGTGGTGACATGATCATCGTGGATGGCGTCAACGATCTCGTGATCATCGCTCCGGACGCTTCAACGCTCATGCAGTACCGGGATCAGCGGAAACGCTATAAGGAAATCCGCCAGGAATTAACCGGTCTTCGCGATTTGCCAGCAGAGTCTCAGGACGGCGTCGAGTTTAAACTGCTAGCCAACGTCGAGTTTCCCTCGGAAGCCCAACATTGCATCGATGAAGGTGGCGACGGAATCGGATTGTATCGAACCGAGTTCCTTTATCTTCAGGATCAAGGCGATCCGTCTGAAGATCATCAATATGAAGCATACCGCGAAGTCATTCGGGGGATGGCCGGACGACCTGTTACAATACGAACATTTGATCTGGGCGCGGACAAATACACGCAGGAAAAATCGGTGGACCGTGAACCCAACCCGATGCTGGGGCTCCGCTCGATTCGCTACAGCCTGCAGCGATTGGACATGTTCAAAATTCAGCTTCGGGCGGTCTTGCGGGCTGCAACGGAGGGCGAAGTCCGCTTGATGTTCCCGTTGATCATCAGCCTGATGGAGTTTCGCCAAGCCAAAATGGTCCTTCATGACGCGATGGAAGACCTCGAAGAAGAAGGAATTCCATTTAATCACGATATCGACGTCGGCATCATGGTCGAGACCCCTGCGGCTGCGATCCAGTGTCGGGATTTTGTCAGAGAAGTCGGCTTTGTCAGCATTGGCACGAACGATTTGGTGCAGTATCTGCTGGCGGTCGATCGGGGCAATGAGAAGGTCTCCCGGTTCTATTCATCGGCCCACCCAGCCGTCCTGAGGGTCATCCATGACGTCATCAAGACTTGCCGAAGGGCGGGGGTATCGTGTAGCTTGTGTGGTGAAATGGCTGGGCAGCCGTTATATACGATGTTGCTCGCCGGTTTGGGCCTCCGAGATTTCTCGATGGGCCCCCACGACATCCCAGAGGTGAAGAAACTCCTGCGGATGTGTAAGATAAAACAAATGGAGCGAGTTGCGAAACGGGCGCTCTCTTTTGAGACGGAAAGGCAAGTGATCAATTACTTGCGAGCCCAGACGCGAAAGCTCCTCCCGGACGATCCGATCTAGGCGTGGCCGATTTAAGCGCGGCCAATTTTGGCGCTGCCTGAATCTGGAAGTCGATCTGGGATCAAAGAAAATTGTAAAGGCGGTCTGAGCGCGTGCTTGAGACCGGCAGAAAGAATTCAGAAGTTGGGACGCTTGGGAAGTATTTCTGGCAGGGTGTTTTTTGGAAGGATCAAAGCAGGACGCACGGCGGGTAAGGTACCTCATCGATTTTTCGGTCGATGGCGACATCCGGTATTTGGCGCACAACGACATGGTGCGCATGTTCAGCAAGGCATGTGCCCGAGCTGAACTACCGGTGAGCTTTTCCGAAGGATTCAACCCGCGTGCCCGTTTGACCCTGCCTTTCCCAAGACCGGTTGGTCAACGATCTGACGCAGAGCGTTTGCAGCTTGATCTTTCTCGCGAGTTTGAAACTGGCGAATTGATCGACAAGCTTAACAGGCAGATGCCTGGCGGCGTTCGGGCGTTGGCGGCAATACCTTCCGAATCATCCCAACCGTGTCGTCCGTGCAGCGTGACGTATGAAGTTGATGTTTCAGGTTTGGATACCTGTTCATCAGAAGATACGCCGCTCACCCAGCGCATCGATTCATTTCTGTCGTCTCCAGTTTTTGAGATTTCACGCGTACGCCACCGTGACGGTCGCGTCAAGGTGGTAGACATCAGACCCTTTGTCGACGAATTGAGCGCTGTGGGAAACAGCATTCAAATGTCGATTTTGGTAACTCAATCTGATGGAGGTCTGACCACACCCGCAGAGGTGTGTCGGGCCCTTGGCATGGATGCAGACGTGATCAATCACCGGGTCCGTCGCGTGAAAATTCAATGGTTCAGCAATCCGAAAAAACAGAAGGCAACACCCTAGCCGCAGAAGCCAAAAAGTCGCCCAAGAAGCGCAAGGCCACCAAGCGGAAAAAGAAAAGCACAGCGTCGGCGTCTGCATCGTCGACAGCCACTCGCCGCGCACGCGTCAAGAGAACGCGGCCGACAAGCCAATCTTCCTCAAAAGCGCCGAAGGACAGGTCGGAATCGACCGACCCTCCTACAACCGAATCGAGCGTGGCCGAGACAAAGGTCAAATCTGATGACGGCAGCCGCCCGCCAGTCGAACCGACAGACACGCGCACCAATTCCAGCTCGTCGGCCGATTCAGCGGTCAAGGCAGCAAAGCCCCCGGCCAAATCGAGAACGCTGAAGCGGTCCAAACGACGGGCCACTTCAAGCGCGAATTCCGAGGCAGGCACAGAAGGAATCGCGAGAAAGAGTCCATCCCGCAGAAAGAAAACTGCGCCGCGCGCTACAACTGAAACAACTTCGACGACCTCCGCCAAAAGTGGCACGTCGGAGGCGGCGGCAGCATCGAACCAAGATACCCCCACCGCTCCAAAGTCAAAAGAACCGTTTGGCGCGGGAATCATACGTGAAAAGTCAATCGAGTCTCAGCCAGCGGGCAAGGCAAATGACGCCTCGTCGGCAAGCGCGGATCAAAGTAGAAGCCGAGCACCTGGTAAGGACTCTGCTTCCGACAATTTCGGTCAGCGAGCCACAACCGCTGGGTCTTCTGACGGAGCCGAAACCAAGCCGGTCAAAGGCAAGAGTCGGCGTTCCCGTGGAGGCAAAGGCAGACGCAAGAAAACTGCCGCGTCTGCAGAATCGAGGGGGATCGAAACGGCCGACTCGACGCCCGTCGAATCGATGGTAGCCTCCGCGCAGGGCAACGATCATTCGGAGGAGACTGAAGAAGAAAGATCCGCCCCTGTCGTCCTGAAGAGGCGGCCTGTCCGTCGAGCTCGGCGATCCAAATCGCGCTCCAAGTCGGAGACGAGCGCGGAAACAAAATCTGAGGATAAGTCGTCGAGTACTTTGGAAGTGTCGACAAAGGAGCAGGAAGAGGTGACGCCTCGTGCTCCCTCAAAAACCGATGAATCAAAAGCGCCGGTCGCCGATGGTGATGCTGCGCCAGAGGAACGACCTCGAAAAAGCACGTCGACTCGCAATCGCCGACGGCGGCGGGGCAAAGGCAAATCAACGACGAAAACCACCACCGCAGCGAAGTCCACCACTCCAGCAAGTGTTGAACCAACTGAGGAAGTCGAACCCGTCTCACTCGAGATTTCTGATGACATCTCAGTCATCACCGACGACACACCGAAAGAAAAAGGGCCGAGTGAAGGCCGGGAGATGATCATCAACTCCACCGCCGGTGCGGAATGTCGTATCGCCATTCTTCATGCCGGTCGCTTGGAAGAGATCTATATCGAACGGCAGAGCGCTGCCTCCCATGTTGGCAACATCTACAAAGGCAAGATCACCAACGTCGAGTCGAGCATCCAGGCAGCATTTGTCGATTTCGGTTTGGCGAAGAATGGATTTCTCCATATATCCGACGTACTCCCCAAGTACTTCCCCAACAAAGCCGACGCGACCGAAGACGTGGGCAAAAAGGTACCGCGTCGCGACCGCCCCCCCATTCAAAAATGCTTCCGGCGCGGCGATGAAGTCATCGTGCAGGTTGCGAAAGAAGGCGTGGGCACAAAGGGGCCGACGCTGACGACTTACCTGTCGATTCCAGGCCGCTTCGTTGTCATGATGCCCGGCATGAGCAAACTCGGTGTGTCGCGGCGTATCGAGGACGATGCCGACCGCAAAGCGATGCGCGACCTGCTTGGCCAACTTTCGATGCCCGATGGGATGGGATTCATTCTCCGAACCGCAGGGTTGAATCGCAACAAACGCGAATTGCAAAGCGACCTGAATTATCTAAACCGCTTGTGGAAGACAGTTGAAAAGCGCATTAAGTCCCAACCCACTCCTTGCGAGCTTTATCAGGAATCCGACTTGGTCATCCGCACGATTCGAGACGTCTATTCAAGTGATTTCAAACGGATCGTTGTCGACGACCCTCGGGTGGCGATGAAGGCGAAGGACTTTCTCCGGATTGCCATGCCCAGGACGCAGGGCGCTGTTGTCGCGTATCAGAAACACGAACCGATTTTCCATCACTATGGAATCGAGCAGGAATTGCAGCGCATCTACTCGCGACACGTGCCATTGCGATCCGGTGGGTCCATTGTCATCGATTCGACCGAAGCGATGGTAGCGATCGATGTCAACAGCGGAAAGTACCGCGATCAGAACGATGCGGAAGAGACGGCATACCGCATCAACATAGAAGCCGCCGAAGAGATCGCCCGACAATTGCGGCTGCGCGACTTGGGCGGATTGGTAGTCTGCGACTTTATCGACATGCGTCAGGACCGACACAAACGCGCCGTCGAGAAAGCCTTGCGCGATGCACTGAAGTTGCACAAGGAACGCGCCCGCATCTTGCGCATGAGCAAATTCGGGTTGATCGAAATGACCCGGCAGCGTCAGGGCCCGTCGATCAAGCGCAGCGTCTTCGTCGACTGCCGCCATTGTTCGGGTAGCGGATTGGTCAAGACGGCTGAGTCGATGTCGCTTGAAGTGTTGCGAGTGCTGCAATTGCTGACGCACCGCCAGGATGTCGCCCAGATCACGGTTTCGGTCGCACCGGATGTTTGCGCATTGGTACTCAACCAACAGCGATCATTCCTGCATCATCTGGAGTCCAAGACGCAGAAATCGATTTCAATCTTGCCGGACCCGACGTTCACCAACGACGAAGTTTCGTACAAGAGCGTCGATAATCGTGGGATGCCGTTGCGAATTGACGTTTGATCGCAATGTAACCAGCTTCACTGAAAGCAAACGTCTTGAACGAGGCCGGATCACGATCATGGTTACGCAGATTTATCTTCTTGTTTGCAGTCATTTTGCTATACGGAATTGCGATTGTAGCAGCTGACTGGTGGTCAGTGCAGCCGAGCGGATCGGACAGCCCAAAGGTCGCACTCCACGCCATCTTGTTTGTCAGCCTGCTGGGAATGGCCGCCGCTTCGTACTGTTGGTTCACCACCATTCGCTGGATGCGGTGGACGGTATCGACTCTGACAATACTCGGGTTAGGATTCCTGCTCGTTTCGCTGCCAGCGCGATCAATCGGCCAAGACCTCAGACTCGTTGAGTTCAAGTCGGTCACCAAGGTTGGTAACGAAATCGTGGCGGCGATCGCGAGCTACTCCGAATCAAACGAAGATTCACCTTCCTCGCTCCACGACCTCGTCCCTACGCATATCGAGAAAATCCCCCATACCGGCCTCGCCGCGTATCCAGAGTTTGAATACGACCTGAATCAATCGCGCCGTACGTGGTCGCTTTCAGTAAACGTATCGAGCGGCTTCGATAAAGGTTCGTTGGTGTACTTTCCTGAGCAAAATTACCCCAAATCGTGGGAGCGAATTGGGCAATGGGCTTTTTATCCAGGATGACAAATAGTATGCAGTTTCTTGCGCCTAAAGAAACTCCGGATCGGGTGGTGGATCGACGGGGTGGGCGATGAGGTCGGCGTGGACTGGACCGGATACAATTTCGTAAACCTTTTCACGGATGGCCGGGATGTCTTCACGTTTGACATTATCCATCTCGATCGGTTCGTGAACGTGAACAACGATGCTGGCAGGGCGGAGCATCCAGTCACCTTTTCGCTTCAATTGAAACGATCCGACAATGCTGACGGGAAGAATCGGCTGCTTGAATTTTTGAGCCATCACGAAGATGCCGTCGTTGAATTCTCCCACTCGACCCGTGCGGGTGCGGGTTCCCTCAGGTAGGACCATCAAATTGGTTCCGCGTTCCAGGGTTTCCTTGGTCAACCGAAAGACTTTGCGTACGTTGGCTGTGTTTTTGTCTACGGCGACGGGCACGTTTCCGTAAACTTTCATGAACCAACCATACATCGGAATCTTGAAGTGCGATTCCAACTCCATCCCGCATGAGAATTTGCTCGTCGCTCCGTAGATCACGAACGGATCGAATATGTTGACGTGGTTGCTGACTATAATGTACGTGCGCGAACGGTCGTATTCGGCCGCGCGATGCACACGATAGCTCGCCCCAGACCCCAACATCAGCAACCGTGAAAAGAAACGGACGAGTGGATCGGTGCGGTGCGGCCCGATGACCAACGCAAGCAGAATGAGGAAACCTACGCTCAGGAAAAAGAGCGGACCTGCAATCGCCCAGCAAAACAGACTCCGTATAATCAGGTAGGCATTCTTCATACACAGACTTCCAATGCGCCTGGCAAGACGTCCAGCGCCTCACAGCGAATTCGAATCACTTCACCGTCAACCATGACGTCGATCGGTCCGTCCAAATCGAAATCAATCTTGCTTGCTCGGTGGACCTCAGCCAGTGGATGCTTCACATGCGTACCATCGTAGATCCGCTTGAGTTGGCCCAACGCCCCGAATCGACCTATGGGCCCCCACCGAATGTATTCGATCTTACCGTCGGTCGGGTCGGCATCAGGCGCGATCATCATGGTGCCACCGGTGAACTTGCTATTGTTGAACGATAAAAACAAGCATTTGCGGTCGTCGACCGATTCTGCATCGTCCATTTGCAGCGGAAAACTGCGCCGCTCGTGTTTCGCCAAGCATACGAATACGCCCGCAAGGTAGCCAGCCGGTCCGAAACGTTTGAACCGCCGGTTGGTCACAGCCGCTGCGTTGGCTGCGAATCCGATGCTTAGCAGATTGATATAGAAAATCGTGCCGGCGTCGTGTCGCATCCGCATGACATCACAAGCACGGGCCCGATCCGTTAGTAATGATTCGATGGCGTACTTCGCCCCATCATTGGAGAAATCGCGAAGGAATGAATTACCCGTACCCAAGGGCAAGAGCGCCAAACGTGGTTTCGGTCCTTCGATTGCTTCAGGAAACAAACCGTTGAGGATCTCGTAGGACGTGCCATCGCCACCGACGGCCATGAAATTTGTGCGACCGTTTGCATATTCCGCGCGGACGATTTCCGTAGCGTGTCCGCGTGCATTTGTTTCTGCAACGTCGATGCTGATGCCTTTTGAGCGCAGGTCGGCGATGACCGCGTCGGCTTGTTTGCCGCAGCGCTTGCCGCCAGCCGCCCGGTTCACCACGGCTAGGAAGGTACGACTCACGACGCGATCTCCCCGGTCGGACCATCGGTTTCGGCAGCGATCGACTTGGCCAACAAGTTGCGTTTGATTTTCATCGATGCGGTGCGCTCGAATTCTCGACCCCAAACCAAATACTCATCGACCCGCTTATAATCGGGAAGTCGGCGGTTGATCGATTGAAGCTGTTCCAGAATCGCTTTGTCGAACGATTGCGCTTTTTCCAAATGGATGACAATGACCAACGATTCTTTGCGCACGTCGGTATTAGGCCATAAGTAACCGTATGCGAAGACGCAATATTCCTGCACATCAAGCGTGCTGAATGCGTTCTCGATGTCTTCGGGGTAAATGTTCTTGCCACCTGCGGTGACGATCATGTTCTTTCGCCGGCCAAACAGTTGCAGATGACCGGTTGCGTCGATGCGACCCAAGTCGCCGGTGAAGAGCCACCCGTCTCTAAGCACTTGCGAAGTTTGTTCCGGATCATCCAGATAGCGCGACATCAACGTTTGGCTGCGGACAACGACCTCGCCCACGCCATGCTCATCGGTATCGTCAATTTTGAGATCAACGCCGGGAAGTGGCTTGCCCACGGTATCCGCACGAAATGGCGTAAGGTCGTTCAGCGTGATCGCGGTGCCAGCTTCGGTGAGTCCGTAACCGTTGGCCACCGGAATGCCCAGATCGTAGAAGAATTGCATGACGTCGGGTTCGGTGAACGCTCCGCCGACAAAGAACGCCTTCAAGTTGCCCCCGAACCCTTGATGCACTTTGGATAGCAGTTTTCGACTGACGGCTAATTTGGGACGCGACTTCGTCAGCAATCGATTCACACCAATCGCAGCTCTTAGCATGGCCGATTTGGCAGGCGACAATTCTGCAAACGTACTCTGCAAGCCCGATCGCAAGTTTTTCAGCACCATGGGCACGAGGGCCATGTAGCTGATCTTGTACTTGGTGAATGCCTGCTTGATGAATTCCGGTCGAAGGCTGCGAAGATGCACGACCGTCGCGCCGCAGACGAATGGTCCGATGAACCCGACCATGAAATCGATCGCATGATTCGTCGGCAGGATGGAGAGGTATCGGTCGCCGACATCGAATCGATACAGGTGCATCAGGGTTTTGCACTGCGTCAGGTACACGCCATGCGTCAAGACGCAGCCCTTCGGATCGCCGCCGGTGCCAGATGAATAAACGATGCAGGCGTCGTCCTTACGCGAGCGGTTTACATGTTGAACCGCAGCATCGCTTGCGCATTCTTCCCACCGCTTTGCGCCGAACAGGTCCGCGCTTTTCGGCGCTTCGGTGACCAGCACGGTTTTGACGGTGAGCGATTTGAATTCTGCTGCCGATGCGATCGCTCGCCACAAGTGATATTCAATGACCAGGACGCTGGCCCCGCTGTGCTTGATCAGAAAGATGTGCTCGCCGCCGGAAAGTTTGTAGTCCAGTGGCACCACCACCCCACCGGCTAGGAAAATCGCGCCGGCGCTGATGAGCCATTTGGACTGGTTCGTCATGATGATCACGGCCCGGTCGCCAGCGGAAAAATCTTCCAACTGCAGCCCAGCCGCCAATCGATCCGCTTGCCGGCGATATTCTGCGTAGGTCAGGCGAGCATTTTCGCGATCGCGGTTGGCTTCGATCAGGCAAGTTTCGTCTGCAAACGTGTCAGTGGCTGCCCGAACGGCATCGCCCAGTGATTGGCATGAATCAAGATCGATCATCAGATGCGTTGAGAAATGCGATCGGCGAGGGTTCTAAAATCGACGACGCCCTGCATTTCGTAGTCGGGCAATTCAATGTTGAAATGGTTTTCGAGGCGCGTGAGCAGCTCGAGCGCCTGCAGACTGTCGATGCCCAGCTTCTGAAAAAAATCGTCGTCTGGGGCGACATGATCGGGGGCGACTTTGAAATGCTCGGCTGCCAACTTTTGAATTTCGTCGATGATTTGCTGCGTTTCGGCCAATGCTCGTATCTCCCATTTGAGCGTCTGCTTGGATCTGAAAATTCCGCCGCAGCATCCTATTCGATCATGGCAAATACGGATAGGGGTCGTCGCTTTCAACGAATCGGCGAAGGCCTGCATCGACGGCTGGCCGCGAGAACAGGTCGCAGAAAATGTCGATTTCTTCGCGGAGTTCGGCGTGCGGGATCGGCTTGACGAAGCGTTTGGCCGCGATCGACGTCCCCTTGTCAAACTTGATAATTTGGTTGGCGGTCGATTGGGCGGCGGCGAGTGATTTCCCCTCGCCGACGAGTTGCGACACAAGGCCGACCTGGGCAGCTTTGGTGGCGTTCATGCTCCGACCGGTTAACAGGAGATCGCGCACCACCGCATTGCCCAAGTCGCGTTTCAATCGAGGAATGCCACCAAAGCCAGGGATCAATCCAAGACGCAATTCAGGAAAACAGAACCGCGTCATCTTGTCTGCGATGATCAGATCGCAAACCAACGCCAATTCAAACCCGCCACCAAAAGTCGTCCCGTGAACAGCCGCGATGGTCGTTAATGGAAGTTCGTCGATGGCGTTGAGGACCGTGTGGATCCGATTGAGGAAGCGGCGAACGCCGGTCAGGCGATCGTGTTCTTCCATCGTCTTGCCCGTGTTGTAAAGCTCTCGCAAGTCTGCACCCGCACAGAACCCGGCAGCGATGGAGCTATGGATGATCAGGGCGGAGGCGTCGGTCGTGAGATCTTCCAACGCCGTCACGAACGATTCGAGATCTTCCAAAGTCTGCGAGCCGATCTCGTTCGCGGGGGCGCGATGAAGCTCCAACTCGATGATGCCCTGCTCGCACGACCAGGAAAGCGTTTCGGTCTTGACGGTCTTTGTCATGACGCTTTCCTTTCGTACATCCTGTCGATCTCACCTTCAAATTGTTTGGCAATGGCGCTGCGTCGCAATTTTCCGTTGGCGGTCAGCATGCCTTCGATCGATTCCAGTGGTTTATCGCACTTATAAAACGCGTGGACCCGCTTGTATTGGGTTTGCGAATCGTTGTACGCTTCCATTGCTTTTGGAATCGCTTCTTCTTCAACTTCTCCAAACAGCAGCAGGCCCAAGAAACTTCTGGAATTGCCGACCAGCACGGTGTGCGTCGCGCCGGCAATCGCTTCAAGCAGCGCTGCCTCCAGTGGTTCGGGGGCGATGTTGTGCCCGCTGTTGAGGATGATCAGGTCTTTGATCCGACCGGTGATCTTCCAGTTTCCCGATGGACTAACCACCCCTTGATCACCGGTCCGAAACCACTCGCCATCGAACGCAGCGTTCGTTTCATCCTTGCGGTTCCAGTAACCGGCAAATACGTTGGGGCCCCGCACCTGCACCTCGTCATTCTCGCCGAGTCGCATCTCGACGCCATCAATCGGATGCCCCACCCAACCAGCCTGAATGTCGTCCTCTAGATCCATCGTACAGATTGCAGTCGTTTCTGTCAGGCCATACACCTGCAAGACTTTGATCCCCATCATCTCAAAGAAATGTTGTGTCTCCTCGGTGAGTGGTGCCGAACCACATACAATTGCCCGCAGGTCCTTTGAAACACCGTCACGCACCTTACGGAACATGAATCGCTCAGCCAACGCCAACCACACTCGGTCTCCGATGGACTGCTTACTTTTCATTCGATTGGACCAACCCGTCTTCGCACGGGCGAGCAGTTTCTTGCCGAAACCGCCCCGCTCACTTGCCGCATTTTCGACACCGCGTTTGATGCGTTCGAGAAATGTCGGAACATTCATGAAGAAATGCGGCTGGGCTTGCTTTAATTCGTCACGAATGCGTTGCAAGTCCATTGAGAGGTACAGTTTGTTGCCCCGCATCAGACTCGACAGCAACAAGAACCATGAGCCTGCAAAACAGAATGGCAAATAGTGAAAAAATCGCTGGCGTCCGCTGACATCGGTAAGCAGTTGATCAAATCGCGTCACGGTACGATCTAGCATGAAATCCAAGTTTGCGCAGGTGAGCATCACACCTTTCGACACCCCCGAAGTACCTGACGTGTAAATGATCGCGACCACACGATCCGGTGGAATCGCCGGTGGGTCCTGCCAGTTTTCGGCTTTCTCTTCGTCGTGAAACACCTCGCCCAACACGCATGACGGCGGAGCACCTGGCCAACTGTCGTGCACCGCTTGCTGTATCTGTTCATCGCCGCATACAACGAGGACCGGCCTACAATCGTGCATGATCGCGACCTGATCCTCCGGTGACATTCGATCATAAAGCGGTACGACGATGCCGCCCTGCGCAATGATCGCCAAGTCCATCGCCACCCAATGAATGCTGTTGACGCCAACGAGAACACACCGGCGGCCATCGCTCACGCCGGCTTGGCGAATGTATCGACGCGCTTGTTGAATTAGTTTCCGAAGTTCGTGGCCGTCCACATCGATCGTTGAAGATTCGTGAATTTCCGAAATGACGCTTCGGTCGGAAGACTGTTCCAACGTGATGTAAATGTCATCCAGAAAGCTCATCTAACCGTGGTTTTCCATCAACTTGAGGAGCGATTGACTCATTTCGGGGAGGTATGCATCCCACCTTCTGACGCCACCTGCGAGCGGAAAATCTGGGAAACGCCGGCGAACGTGGTCTTCAAAACGCACGCCCATTTGGGCCATCACTTTGACGTTCTTGGCCACGCACTGATGGATGCCCTGGCGAATCTTTTCTTCTTTGCGGGCGAGCAATTTTAAGACTTCGAGCAATTTGGGTTCTAGGTCCGGATCGTTGACGGTGAGAAACAACTCCTTCTGACCGCGATCGTGCATCAGGTTGCGGATGCGCTCGTCCATGGTGACACCGGCTGACACCACGCCGGCTGGCATGGTCGTGACGATGCCGTGGTATCGCGAAGACACCATGAACGTGCCGCGGCGAGCGATGCTGACGAGTTGATACATGTCATAGTCAGCCGACGTCATGACCGGTGCCCCGCCCAGTTCGGCTGCTACCTTGTGGCAGGCGTCGGTGTCGAGGCGCTCCATGGCGACCATCACCGGAAAGACCGGCACGGTCTGTTTGAAAGTCTTGATCGCGCCAGCCAGTGACTTGATGTAGCGGTCATAGGCAGCGTCGACGTCTGGTCCGGCATTGTGGAAATAGATTGAACGGTAGTGACTGGACTTAAATACACCGGTTGTGAAACGGGCGATTCCTTTGAGCAGTGATGCCCGCACGGGCCACCAGAATGGATTGATCGGACAAACGATGAGCACGGGCATCTTGCCATCCCACCCGGCGCTACGCAGTTCCTTGTCGCCATACTCTGCAGGGTGTGGCTCAAACGTCCATGCGGTGTCGGTGCCCACGTCGGTGGATATGCCCAAGTCGTTAAGCACATCCTGCGATTCGGTGTTGCGGGTGATGACCAACGACTGCTTGCAGTAGCGACGACACATGCGGCGAAGGTACGCGTCCATGTGGCCAGCTTCTGCACCGTACCCGACTGACAATCCGTTTCGGGCCGACGCAAACCCCAGCGAGCCAATCATCATGATCGAAAGCGCGTTGGCGAATTTGCTCTTGAACATCGAGCCTTCGCAGGTCACTACGCCGTCGTGGTTACGCAGCTCGCGAAACAGAAACGGTGGGAATACATCGGGAAAGCGAACTTGATGCGTCCCCTTGAAATAGCCTGCCGTCAAATTCTTGTTTTGAGTGAGCACGCTGAGGTCAACGTTGTTGGCCCCCAATACCCGACGGATCTGCCGAAGCATCTCTTCAACGCGAACGTCAGCCCCCGTGTTGCGAGCACCGTTGTAACCAGCGAACAGGAATCGCAACTTGCGGTCGGACGTCCAACTCTCATTGGCTCCGAGCATCCACCCCAACTTGGAAAGTTCGATGAGCCCGCTGGTCCACAGGCCCAAGGTGTAGTCCATCATGTGCCAACTCCCTCCGTGGATGGCGTCGTTTCTGCAGATGCGGGCCAATCTCGATACTTGTACTTGTAATCATTGTCCTTGCTGAACTTGTACAGAGGGTAACAGTATTCTGAGAATTTCGTGGGCATCCGCCCCATCGCTTCGACCACCCGAGAGTTGTCGAAGACCGTGTTCCATAGCAGGTACGGTACGAAAACTTTCATCAGGGTGGCTGTGTAACCGATCTTCGACTTTCTAAACTTGGCGAAGAAGTTGACAGCCCCCTGGAACGGTTTCTCAAGCGGCGGAATGAACGACGGACCCGATTTATTACGGGCTTTGGAAATCGCGCTGGTTAATTCTTGAAACGTTTGTGAACCCTTGCCCGATGACAGGTGATAAATCGAATGCTTGGGGTTGGGCTCGACATGAATCTTCGCGATCGCCTCCGAAACGTACTCGACCGGTACGATATCGATCCTATCATTCGGTCGAAACGGCAGGATCGGCAGCGACGCGAGGAAAACAAACGCCTGCACCATGTCGAATTGCGTGGTCTCTCCGTGGCGACTGTCGCCAAGGACGATGCTCGGTCGGAAGATCGTCGTCTGCACGTCGGACAGCAGGTTACCCACCATGTGCTCGGTGAACTTTTTGGTCCGGGCGTATGGGTCGTAGTCGCTGCGGGCCCAATCAACCGATTCATCTTCGGCGACGACTTCGTCCTGCCGCTCGCCAGCCACCGCCACCGTACTCACGTGACTGTAGCGTCGTAGCCCGTTCTTGTCTTGAATTCGGCGGGCGAGTTGCACCATTTCTAAAGTGCCGCGCAGATTCACGTTGAAACAGGCTTTGTGTGATTTGCGATTGAGCGATGCCGCACAGTGAATCACCGAATCGGTGGCATCGACCAAGGCATCATAGCGCGGTTCGTCGAGGCCGAAGCGCTGGCCCGTTAGATCGCCGCAGAAGATCGTGATGCGATTCTTCAGATGCTCGTGGAATCGATCGAAGTCGAGGTGCAGTTGCATCGATTTCCACAAACGATGCTTTGCCTCCTCGTCGCTTTTGGCTCGCACGAGAACATTGAGCGTTTGCCCGTGGTTTTCGAGTAATTCCGACGCCACGTGAGCGCCGACGTATCCGGTGGCACCGGTCAGGAAGATGGCCATGGGGATGCAGTTCCTCCTGATGCCGATTTCGGATCGTCCGGCAGCGGGTTCGCAGTGGTCGCCGAATCGACAGCCGGCATTTGAAAAGTTCGCGGTGATTCCTGCTCGGGCGTTTTGCCTTCAATGAGCGGGAACACCCATCGCCGAAGACCGGGCATATGCACATTGAGGCAATAGTGCCACCAGTCGATCGACTCGATGTCGCAGGCGAATCGCTCTGCTTCTTCGGTATCCAATGAGTGCGACAATGCGCGGATGTTGCTCGTCTCGAAGAACTGTTGGTTCTTTAAGATGAATGGTTCAAACAATTCGATCAGCTTTTCGGTGCGGTTTAGGCCGCGTTCGGCTTTGGCGATGGGCGATTCGTTAAACCCGAGGGCTTTGGCGACGCGCTTGCTGATTCCGAGGATCGCCCGCTGACTCGGCGCCGACATCGCCACGTAGCGCGTCTTGGAAACCGTGATCGCATCAAACTGCGAGCGGAAGCGATACCTAAACCCGTGTTGCCGGCGGTTGTGAATGCGGTGGGCTAGTCCGGTCAGCTCAACGGTCCGACCGACTTCAAACGGGTTGTCGCCCGACGTTCCCAATTGATAGACGTCTCGGTGACGATTGTTCAGCAACGCGGCGGCGACGAGTGTCATCCCGCGACACACCATGTCCACCGGAATGATATCAAGCGCTTTGCGTTTGTTGGAGGGCAATTGACGAAAGTATGTGCCCAAAAGGTGCGCCAACGGGGCTGCGGTGTTGACGCCCTCGTTCCATCCCTCGAACGGTTGGCGAACCGACGTCTCCACGATCGCCGGTCTGACCACCGAAAGGCGGACGCCACCCTTGCGACTGGCTAACAATGACTCGGCGAGGCTCTTGCTCAGACAATACGTGTTGGGCCAATCGTACTTTCGAGCCAAGCGAACGCCGCGTTCGGTCAGGCGTCGGCGCGTCCAGCGGATTCGGGCTTTGTGCAATTGTTTCGCCAATGCCCGGTCGGCCAGCGGTTTTCCGTTGTTACGGGCTTCGGCTTCTTTTTGGAAAATCGCCGTTCGGGAGGGACTTTCAACTTCCTCTTCCACCAGTGCGATCCTGCTTCTGATATCTGAATACAGTTTCTCTGCACTGAAATTGGGCAAGTTACGCGGCGTATAGTCGCGATGAAGCACTTCGGCGACGCGTCCATCACGCTGACCGGCGACGAAGCATGTCGATAGATGCATCAGCGCTGCATGGTCGCAACTTTGAACGAACTCGAGAACCTTCAGCGGACCGTCCACATTGACATCGATCGCCGTTCGGATGTCGGGTGTGAAGTCTGTCAGCCCGGTGCTGTTGACGAAGATATCCAGTTGGGACCGGAGCCGCTGAGCGATCTCTGGTGCGAGTCCGAGGTTCTCAGCACAAACGTCACCTTCGACGACCTCTACCCGATCGGAAATGAACTTCTCCGCATAATCTCCGTGACGATCGTACAACGCCGAAAACACTGGCGATTCGGCGACGACGCGCTCAAAGCGTTCGGTGGCGCTGCGGGTTCGCGTCTTGCGGATCAGGAGATAGACGCGACCGACGTCGGGTATGTCGCTGAGTATGTGCTCCAACCAAACCTTGCCAATAAATCCGGTAACGCCCGCGAGCAAAATGTGCTTGCCGCTGATCGATTGCCTCACCCGAAGCGGTTCGAGCGACGCCGAGTCGTCGAAAATGATAGAGGACTTCTTTTGTTTTATGGGTGGGCGATGGGCTGGCAGGACAGCACGGCCCACCGTTTGATCCGACGGCGTCCCCGATAGCTGCGACATCAACTCGGCTTTTCCAAATGCGACATCGCGGAGATACCGAGTGATTCGGCTGAGCCATTTGCGCGGTTTGATTACGGGGCGTTGAAGTCGTCCGGTGGCGAACCCATCCCGAAAATCCAACCGATTTGCAAGCACAAACTTGACGTCAAGGTATCGGGCGAGCGGCCTGACGACATGCTCGAATCCGCTGCTGACCAATACCAAGTTTTCGTTTTCGATCAGCTTGCTCTTGAGCTTGACGACACCCTCCGCCCGCATCCTCGGCCGCAGTACATACTCGAAGTACTCTTCACCCAATACGTCCAATCGATCGCGGCTGATGCCACGCAAGACGATGTGGAGGATGCGTTGCGAATACCCCTGGTGGAAGAGTGAAACGATAATGGAGATGGGGGCGAGAAACGCCAGTGCAAGGAATCGCGTCCACCGGCCAAAGAATGTTTGGCAGTTGACGGCGAGAAAGATGATCTCACGAATGACACCACGATCGACAATTCCACCTTCGACCCGCCAGAATGTCTGGGTTTCCAATGAATCGCCTGGCTTGCTGTACCCGTGAGCCCGGGAATCGGTGAATCCAACGGCCATTGCAGTCGGTGCTTTCCAGTCAGTAAGGATTGCCCGCGTAACCATGTGGCTGATTGGGGGCAAAGGAACCGCTAAAATTAGCACGAGAACCGAGTACAGGCAAGGAAAGTACCGGTGCGAATTGGGTCTGGGAATTCAAATACTGATATCGAGCGGGGAATCTGCCTTTTGCGAGTGGGTGAATGAAGACGCCTGAACCGTTCATGCTTGCGGAACCGTCAGCCCCTCGACCCGCCAACCAGATTCTACGCTTCAGCCAACCCCTCCCGAATCGCGAAGCGGGCGAGCGCGACACGGTCGTGGATTTCGAGCTTTGACATGAGATTGGCGCAGTGTCGATCTACGGTCTTGACCGCAATGACCATGACCTTGGCGATTTCCTTCTTAGACATTCCTCGGGCGATGTAGCGCAGAACTTCCAGCTCGCGTTCCGTCAACATCGATGCCCGTGACTTTGATGACGACTGCAACCGCACACCCTCGCCATCAACAACCAATCGAGCCTGAACTTTTGACGAAAAGTACGCAAAGCCTTGGGCGGCGCGGCGGATCGCTTCGATCACGACTTCCGGGGCTTCGTCCTTGGTGATGTATCCCGACGCGTTGGCGGCCAGCGCCGACTCAATATACCTATCGTTGAAGAAGGCACTCACATAGATCACACGCGTATGCGGCGAAATGGACTTGATGGTCTTGGCCGCTTCGAAGCAAATCGTCCCCGGCATGTCAATGTCCATGAGGATGACGTCGGGTTTGAGCCTCGCTGCTTCCGAAATGGCATCTTCACCGTCGCTTGTGACGCCAACGACGTCAAAGTCGGGCTCATTGGTAAGACGATCGCGCAAAGCGTCGCGCAACAATGCATGGTCATCTGCCAGCAATATCGTTGTTTTGGAATTCATGAATCAATGCCTCCACAAGATAGTACACGTTCAGCCAGCCCGATTAGTGAATTCGTTGAAAACGGCTTACACAGCAGCGTCGTATTGCCATCTGTCGCCTCTCGCAAGAGTGTGTCAAAACGACCGACACATTCTGATTCCGCCAACACGATTGCCGCTGTCTGGTGCCCTTCCTTTCTGATTCTGTGCAGGAATTCAACCGCCCCACCATCAGGCAAATTCGCGTCCAACACAATCAAATCGACGGTGTCGCAAGACTCAAAAAATCGCTTTTCCAGAGCAGCCCGATTCGGTAAGGGAACAACACGATAACCGGAATCCTTCATCGATGCAGCAACAATATCCCGAACCTGCTGATCATTCTCCGCGATCAAGACTTCTTTGGTCCCCTCTACAGCTGAGGTCGGATTCGTCTCCAAAGCGGCATCCGCATGTGGAACGCACGGAAAACTAACGTTGATAGTCGCACCCCGCTGAGCCGATTCATATCCGAACACCGCCCCGTGATCTTCGACGATTTCCATCACCGTTGAATAGTGCTCGACCGATGATGAGATTGTGCCATCCGCACCAGAAAATCGATCATTTGAGCCACTATCCGACTTGCCACTTTCCGATTCATGAGCGTCTGGCTTCTTCTTGTGCGTAAAACTAAGTTGAGCGAACCCGCAAATTCCAGCTTCAAAGTCAAACGAGAGATTGCTGTTCGGTTTTTGAAATTCAACTGGGTCGCTCTGCGAAATTAGTGAAATGGTCAACTCTCCGCCACCATCCATGCAACTGCGGGCATCCAGGATCAGGCTCAGGATGAGTTGTTGAATTCTGAGGGCATCTGCACAGATCTGCAAAGGGAACGCGCAATCGTTTTCGATATGCAACTTGATCTCGGACGGTAAGACGCGCCGGGCCATTCGCTGCGCGCCCGAGACCGCTGTACGCATATCGATCTGCTTCTTCTCGCTCGGCAGGTCCCCACTGATCGCCATCAACGACTTGGTCAGTCCAGCCGCCTGCCCCAGCGCCTGCCCAACAGCCTCAATTGACTCCGCCAACTCTGATCCGGCGGGCACACTTCTTCGTAAGATGTCTGCGTGCATGGAAATGACCGTGAGCGTGTTGTTGAAATCGTGGGCAACGCTGGCTGTTAATTCGCTCAGGGCTTCTGCGGCACAGTCGTTTCGAATCTGCTCCTCCGCGTCTATTCTCTCCTGTTCAGATTTGTGCCGCCTGGTGACATCGATCAGGATTCCTACAACCACGGGATGCTCATCGTCTCTCGAAATCACCTTGACAAGATCTCGTATCCAAACGATTCGGCCATCTGAAGCGATCATGCGGTATTCGAATTCGTGAGACTGCCCAGCCTCAACTGCCGATTGACAATACGAAACCGCCCACCGTCGATCTTCGGGATGAAGATGCGTGATCCAAAACTTCGGATCAGAAAGCCAATCCTCCACAGGATAACCAAGGAGGTCCTTCGCCCCTTTGCTGACGAATTTGAACTCGCACGTTGCGGGGTCCATCTGCCAGATGGCAGCCGGAAGCGAGTCCACCAACCCCAGGATCTCATTGGGCGACAAATGGTTGAGATCTTGCTTCAAGTCATTGCCCTCAATTCAGCCATCAGGCCGTGCTTGTTTCTTAAACTCGTCGACAAAGTGACTTATGTAATCACGCCCGATGTTCACCCAACTCCGCAGTATGCATCAAGTATTATACGCCGAGCGTGCTGAATTCACAGCGAAATTGAAACCGAGATGTTTCTGATCGATTTCAGCGCCATTGTTTATCGCGTTCAGTCGACGATTGCGTAGGCATAATCCCTCAATGTTTCTGGCGCTTACAAATGAAGCGGCGTTTCGCTAAAATGGGCCGATAGCGACAGCAGGGATATTTGGTTTTGCTCGTACGCGAACAAGTGGTCAGAGTTTCGCGGTATCGCCGGTGATTCTTGGCGCCTCCTATCAATGGCCTCAGCAGGACACTATCAATCAGTTGGATACAACCAAATCGAACACCAACGAATGGTTTAGTCAGGAGAAGGAAAGATGAAAAATGCTTTTGTTTTTGCAGCCACGTTCGTCGTCGGCTGTATGGTGTTCCTGCCTTACGCGCGGGCGACGGACCTAACCACTGTACGGCTCACCGCCGGGTTGACCCGGCCCGTATTCGTCACGTCCCCACCAGGAGACAATGACCGAATTTTCATTGTCGAGCAAAGAAGCGGCAGCGTGGGGCGTATCCGCATTTTCAATTTGAACACCAATACGTTGAATTCCACCCCCTTCTTGACGGTGCCAAGTGTCGCCACCGGAAACGAACAGGGTCTATTGGGCCTCGCGTTTGATCCGGATTACGACACCAATGGCCGCTTTTTTATCTATTACATTCAGTCCGGCGGAAGCGGAACAAGCCGCGTCGCGACCGGCACCGTTTCATCCAATCCCGATGTCGCGAACACATCCCTGACCAACATCCTGTCGCTCAGTCAGACATTCTCAAACCACAATGGCGGCTGGATCGGATTTGGTCCGGATGGAATGCTTTACGTTGCACTAGGCGACGGCGGATCAGGATGCGACCCATTTCAAGCCGCTCAAACCACGACGAATTTGTTCGGTTCAATCCTGAGACTCGACGTTAGTGCCGGCACTTCGTATTCAATCCCCCCCGACAACCCTTTCACTGGAGGCCCAGAGCGCGACGAGATATGGCACTACGGTCTGCGAAATCCTTATCGATGCAGTTTCGATCGACTCACCGACGAATTGTACATTGGCGATGTCGGTCAAGGTGCTAGAGAAGAAATCGACATCGTGCCGGGCGACAGCAAGGGTGGCGAAAACTATGGCTGGGACTGCAAGGAAGGGTTTATCAACGCGACGGCGAGTTGCGGCGCCCCATTTGGATGTTCGACCTCAGATCCGGATTTGCTTGATCCGGTGCACGACTACAGCAATACCGGTTTCGGATCAAACTGTGCCGTCACTGGCGGAAGCGTCTATCGCGGGTGCGCGATTCCGGACTTGCGTGGAACCTATTTCTTTGGTGATTCATGTGGCGCGGGCAGCGTGTGGTCCTTCAAGTATCAAGGCACTCCAAACCCCGCAATCACGACATGGACCAATCAACTCGACGCGGTCGTCGGAAACGTCGATAACGTCGTTTCCATCAGCGAAGATGCTAACGGGGAACTGTACATCTGCGATCTAGCGGGCGAAGTGTTTAAGATCGTTGCAGATGGGGCCGTCGATGCACCCACACCGAGCGACTACGACAACGATGGTGACGTTGACGGTGTGGATACGGTCGGGTTTAGGGATTGCATGGGTGGGCCCGGTGATTCCTACACCAACTGCCTCTGCGATGTTTTTGACACCGATGATACCGACGGCGACGTTGACTTGCGCGATTTCGCGGACTTCCAGCGTAACTACACCGATTGATTAACAGCCCTTGATAAAATTTAGAAAGCCTCCCGTGGCGTTTGCACCACGGGAGGCTTTGTTTTTGAATTGCGGTTGAGGTGCGTCGCTTACGATGAGCTCACTTCGACGCGGGGATTGCCGTCTTCATCTGCGAAGGTCTCGACGTTTAACGTGCCGCCGCATTCGTAATCAACGCCTGCTTCCACATCGAAGACCTGGTCAAACACGTTCTGCGGTCCGACCACGGGAACGTTGGCCGTCACCGTTACCGCGATGCTCATCGAGTCTGGGCAAGCAGTTTCAAACGCCCGTGTAAACGGCTCGAGGGATTCACTTTGACGAAGGACAATGCTTTCAAATCCGTTGTAGTTCAACGTCAAGACAATATCAACGTCGACGGCTACGAATGCCAACAGGCTCGGATCGATGCCCTGCTGGCTGGCCAACTGTGCAACGTCTTGACTATCGATCGTGTTGTCGAGCAAAACTTTCGCGTTCGTCTCTTCATTGAAGTCAACACCATCCGGGGGCGCCACGTCGTCAAAGCCGTTGTTGTTCGCGTCGGCGAGGCTTGACAGGTCGCCGCCAGAAGTGGGCTGCTGGCAGCCGGCTACCGTGAACGCCAACAGTGTCACAATCCCGATCCAATTGAATTTCGTCCTGCGCATCGCCGAAGTCTCCGTTGATCTACTATCGTGTCAGTTTTCAAATACGTGTTTGGAACGCCACCCCGAGGGGTTTCCATTGCGGCGAACCGACTTGCACCCACAGGCTACGATCCAATTTCGCTGATTTGCTGAAGGCGAAAAGGTTTTGGGCGAACGGACGAATCGACCCTTGATTTGCACTTCTGAGTCCGGTAACGACAATAATCGTCAAAGCTGCGCCCCATAATGATGGGGTGCCCCTTGAACATTAATCTTGAGCCCTTTGCATACGGAGTACTTTGGATGAACTTCGGCAAGTACCGCCACGCGTCACACGCCCTTATTTGTGCGTGTATCTCCCTGACATTGTTTACCACGACGACAATTGCTGAATCGCCAAAAAAGAAAGCGATGATTGATCCGAACACCTACGCCACAGTTCGGCTGACGACCGACTTGACCAAGCTGTCTGTCGCGCAGAAGAAAATGATTCCCCTTCTCATCCATGCCGCCAAAGAAATGGACGACGTGTTTTGGATGGAGTCATCGGGTGATTACCGCAACACGGTCTCGACCCTTCCGTCGCCTGAATTGCAGCGTCATGCGACCATCAATTATGGCCCATGGGATCGACTCGAAGGCAATGCGCCGTTTGTCGAGGGCGTTGGCCCCAAACCCCTGGGCGCGTCGTTCTATCCGGCTGACATGACCCGGGAGATGTTTGAGAAATACGTCAAGGATCACCCTGAGCAAAAGGCGGAACTCGAACACCAGTACACCATCGTCGGGCGAGACGACGCTGGCAAACTGACAGCCACGCCGTATGCGAAAGCGTTTGCCAAACAAGCTCAAAAAGCAAGCAAGCTGTTGAAGCAAGCGGCTGACCTTGCAGAAGATGACGGGCTTAAGAACTATTTGTCGCTGCGGGCAGAGGCGCTCTTGACCGACGATTATCAACCAAGCGATCTGGCGTGGATGGACATGAAGTCGAACACCATCGACATTGTAATCGGGCCCATCGAAAATTACGAAGATCGACTCTTCGGATACAAGTCAGCGCACGAAGCCTACGTGCTGGTGAAAGACAAAGCGTGGAGCCAGCGTCTCGCCCACTACGCGAAATTGTTGCCCGACTTGCAGCGGCGTCTGCCGGTAGCGATCGCGTACAAGAAAGAAATGCCCGGCACGGATTCGGATCTGAACGCCTACGACGTGATCTACTACGCGGGCGATTGCAATGCCGGATCCAAAACCATCGCCATCAATCTGCCCAACGACGAAGAAGTACAACTCAAAAAGGGGACGCGCCGCCTGCAACTCAAGAACGCGATGCGGGCAAAGTACGACAAGATTCTGCTTCCAATCGCCGATGTCCTCATCGCAAAGGACCAGCGCAAGCACATCACGTTCGACGCCTTCTTCGGCAACACGATGTTCCACGAAGTCGCGCATGGACTCGGCATCAAGAACACGATCAATGGCAAGGGCACCGTGCGGCAGGCGATGAAGGACCAAGCCTCCGCACTCGAAGAAGGAAAAGCCGACATCCTCGGATTGTACATGGTCACGCGGATGTTTGAGGACGGCGTGCTCAAGGAAGGCGAGGTGATGGACAATTATGTCACTTTCCTCGCCGGCATTTTCCGATCGGTTCGCTTCGGAGCCGCCAGCGCTCACGGACGTGCGAACATGCTACGCTTCAACTACTTCGCAGAGGCTGGCGCTTTCAGCCGCGATGCCGAAACGGGAGCCTACCGCGTCAACATGGAAAAGATGCAATCCGCAATGACGGACTTGTCCCAGTTGATCCTGAAACTACAAGGCGACGGTGATTACGATGGCGCGGTGCAACTCATGAAGGAAAAAGGAATCGTTGGCGCCCAACTGCAATCCGATCTGGATCGTCTTTCAAGCGCCAGCATCCCAGTCGATGTGGTGTTCGAGCAAGGTACCGACGTACTTGGGCTGACTGGCCAGTAGTCAATACTACGCCTCAAATCCATGGAAATCATTCGCTAAATCGCGATCTCTCGGGATCGCTGCGCTTTATGGTTGAATTGTGCCGCAGCTTCCATTTGAATGGGGCGTGTTGCATTTCGATCCGTGCCTCGGGCCCACGCTGATCAACGATGGACGCACATTCGATCGCTGATCAGCTGCATTTCACTTGTTGATGAGGTTCAACGCCCATGAATTCAAAAAGCGAATTGTATTCCTGTACTTCGATCCTTTGTATCGGCTTGATGGTGTTTGTCTCAGTAAACACAACCGGATGCGAGCCGCCCACAAATAGCGGGCCCGATTCGGGTGGTGATTCCGGCAGCGATGGTTCAAATGGTAGTGATGAACCGATTCAAGTCGCCAAGTCCAACGTGCGAATTGGGGAGTTTGTGGTCATCAACCATTCGTCAATCAAGAAAGGTGAAGCGCGAACTGTATCGTTTGAACAGTTTGACGGCTTCGTGCGGGAAATCGAAATCATCCCCCATGCGGACGGCGAACTGAGCGTCCCCGCCATCCCGACCTATAGCGAAGGGAGCGAGCTCATTCCTGGGGGACCTTTTGATATCTCCATTGATGGTGTAAACGGCTTCGCGGAACTGGATGTGGAGAACATGTACTCACTCCCCAACTTGGAAGTAGGCTCAATCTTCAGACTGTTCATCGAATCGGCACTGGCCGATGGCGAAGAACTCCTCGCGCGGCTTGATGGCGAACTCGATGGAATTGCCAATTCCGCGGATGAGCAACGGTTCCGTGCTGACCTCGTCGAGAATCAGGATTTCCTTCGAGGATTGCTCGAACAGTGGGACGCAAATGGTCGCATGACACTACCTTTTTCTGACACCGAAACTGTCGAAGTAAACAGCACCAATATGTACGACCTTGAGCGATATCTTGTCAGCACAATTCTCGGTGCCCATGCCGAAATCGCACGGCGCGTTCCAACGGCAACAGCCCGTCTCATCGGTGGAGACTGCATTGAACAAGTAAATGAACTAAGTGGAGATGAACTTCAGGCTTGTATGGAACAGTGTATTGCCAACGTGAAAGATACCGCCGTTCGTTATTCGCAGGTTGCGGGAGTTCTTCCTACGGCGGTTGGTGTGGCGTTTACTTTGGTCGGACTGTTTGTCACATCGAAGGCCCTCATCCTCACCGGAGCTGTTGTCGCCGCTCTGGGCATTCTCCATGGGTTTGTCACCGCTTATGCCGCAAACAAGAATACCGACACGTACGGACAGAACGATGGCGAGGGATTTAGCGCGTCGCGAGAGGCGATCAGTCAGGTGGGCCGCTATGGTTCCAACTTGGTTAGCCCAGTTTCAAGCTTGGCCATCGCTGCGAAAGACCTCAGCAGTTCGCTCGAGGCGGCCAAGTGTGATGATGGCAATCCGAGGCAACGGATCATCATCAGCGACGACCTAATTGAATTTTGTGAATTCGTATTCGTAGATGGGTCGCAAGACAGCGGACCCGATACCACGCTCGACGATCCGGAGTGTCTGTTCGATACGGATTGCGCATCTGACGAAGTCTGCGAAAACGAAGCGTGTGTTCCCGACACGACCGTCACGGAAACGTGCGAGCAGACCGGTTGCCCTGACGGAGAAGCTTGCATCGAGGGGGAATGCGGGCCCTGTGAGATCGACGATGAATGCCCCGACGGTCAGATTTGCATCTTAAACGAATGCATCGAAGGCACAGATGTCGGCGAAGGCTGTGAAGTCACTGGATGTGAGTCTGGTGAAGTCTGCTGCAACAGCGAATGCATTCCATTTGGGATACCGACATCTGGCGTGTGTCCAGGGACATTTGAAATGGACTTCGGCGTGTTCTCGCCATCCATCCATGACGTATCGATGGTCGAATTCGAACTCAATGCAGAAGGTTATTCCGCAACGTGTACCTATTCGCGAACCGACGGTACGCCAGGTACTTATGGATTGGTTTTGTTCTATGAACCAGTCGGAATCAATCCGCCGTCGGCAGGTCTTTGCGGCGAACAAGACGATGACGGTGACGACATCGTGGCCCAAAACGGTTACCACAGCACGGTGCGAACGCTGTCGGTCGTTTCGGTCATTTCGGGAAGTGTACGAATCGTTGATCCCGACGGCGTGTTTGGCGAAATGATCAACAATGCGGCTGGAGCCAACGTCGGATCGGAATGCTGCGATCAATAGCCATTGTAATCTACACATTGGCATAATAAGCAGAGCCATGACACCGAACACTTCGGGCCATGGCTCTTGCTTTGTTTCAATCGAACAACGTTGTCGCGGCTATCGTCATTTTTCGTTAGTCGCGGAACTTGATCTTTAGATCGTTTTCGTATCGGCAATTCGGACACACGGCGGTACGGTACTCGATGTCTTTAAGCCGATTGTATTTGTCATAGTTGTATGTGCTGGCGTACATCACGATCGTGGTCGGGCACTTTTTGCACGCCCGCTCAATGATGCACGGAAACTCTGAGAAACGGGCGTAGTCATTGAGGTGCGCTCGGCAGTCCTGATGCATCGGGCCGGACCTGAGCGGTCGATCGGGCCGCCGCTGACGGGGTTGTGGATTTGCAACCGGCGGACGTGGACGCACGCGATTCGGCTCACGGCGCGCCTCGGGCGGGGGTGAGTCTGGCCGACGCGTCTTGCGAGGCGGATTGACGTCACGTCCGCCATTGTTCTTGGCGTCCAAATAATCTTGGTAGGTGGCATCTTTGCGTCCGGTACGATCGCGCCACATCCGAAACGCTTCGTACTCATTGATTGCACTTCCGGAGTCGCTTCCAGCACCGTGTGTGTGTTGGTGTGTGATCGTGCAACCGTCAACAGCGCAGCGGTAGCTCTCTTGGGCAAATGCGGACGTACACCAAAGCGTCATTGCGAACGCAGCGGTCAAGACTGTTCTTCTTGCCAACCGTATCGTTTGAATGGTCATCTTGATCTCCTGAATCCATACGAGGAATCTTGGAATTCACAACACCTGGACTTGGCAGATACCACAAATGCCAGCACCCGCCAACAACAGTATAGCGACGGTATACGCATTGCCCAACGACGATTAGAATATGAGTCTGATTCGCTAGTCCGCTCGCATCGTCAAGAGCGATGATTGCTTTCAAAATGGAGCTGCGGCCCCCATGAAATCAACGAACAGACCTTCGACTGTGCGCCATGCTGCCATCGCGATCACGTTTACACTTGTCGCAATGACTTTATTCGCGCCAGCCGGTTGCGCGCCCGTGGCACCGAATGGTTCCGATCAGCAGGATGATCAGACGGATACATTCGATCCTGATGCCCCACCGATCACGGAGGGCGATTGGGTGCGACCGTCGATGGATGCCACATGGCAGTGGCAGCTTCAACCTGATGTCAATGGTGAGATCAACACGTCCTACAATGCTGATCTTTATGACATCGACCTCTTTGACGTTTCGGCGTCCTTCGTCGCTCAGTTAAAATCCGAAGGTCGAATCGTGATCGCGTATTTTTCAGCAGGCACGTTTGAAGATTTTCGCAGCGATGCAGATGAGTTCTTGCCGGCTGAGATTGGTACGGCGCTGGGCGACTTTCCGGATGAGCGCTGGCTGGACATTCGCACCAGCAACGTGCGCCGTATCATGCAAGCCCGCCTCGACCTCGCTGTCGAAAAGGGATTCGACGGTGTCGAGCCGGACAACGTCACTGGTTTTTCAAACGACAGCGGATTTGACTTAACCGCCGACGACCAATTGGCCTTCAACCGCTTCATCGCCAACGAAGCCCACATGCGCGGCTTGTCGGTTGGGTTGAAGAATGACCTCGATCAAATCCTGCAACTCGTCGATTACTTTGACTTCGCCGTCAACGAACAGTGCCACGAGTTTGACGAATGCGCGGCGAACGATCCATTCATCAAATTAGGCAAACCTGTCTTCAATGCCGAATACGCCGATCCATTCGTCAACAGCGAAAAAGATCGCAATGACCTCTGCGAATTGGCCATCAATCGCGGGTTACAAACGCTCATTCTGCCCATCGATCTTGACGATGCCTTTCGCTTCAGTTGCGTGCCCTAATTGCCCAATCATTCGCGTCGCCCCATTTGCTCACATGGGGCATAAACCGCATTTGCGAATTGGCGTACGTCCCGTCTACCATACGCCATCGTCTAAAAACCACTACGATTGACGGGCAATCATGCAAGGGTTCGTAAACCGCTTGCACGGGCCCCTGCACATTCAAAGGAGTATTAGAACAATGGGAATGATGAAGGAATTCAAAGAGTTTGCCATGCGCGGCAACGTCATGGATATGGCGATCGGAATCATCCTTGGTGGCGCGTCTGGAAAGATCGTCAGTTCGCTGGTCAAAGATGTCATCATGCCACCAATCGGTATTCTCCTCGGTGGGGTCGATTTCAGTTCGTTGAGTATGACGATCAAAGATGCCGTGCCTGCTTCGGAAGGTGTTGAAGCCGTCGAAGCCATCACGCTCAACTATGGTGTGTTCATCAATACGATCGTTGACTTCTTGATCGTGGCATTCGCCATCTTCATGGCAATCAAAGTGATGAACACTGCGATGCGCAAGAAAGAGGAAGAACCGAAACCGGCAGGCCCCTCCAAAGAAGAAGTGCTGCTCGGTGAAATTCGAGATCTACTTAAAGCCAAGTCGTAGCAACGATCTCAACTTTCTTGATCGGTAATTGAAAAGCGGGGCGCACCATTCGATGCGCCCCGCATTATTGGTTTTGGTCTTTACGGTCTAACTATTCGACGGATGCCGCGGTGAAGATCTCGGCATCGCCGGCATCGTCGATCTTGACAAACGCACCTTCTTCACCGGGTTCTCCATCGGTTCCGTCCGGGCTAAGTCCACCGTCACCAGGCAGCCCCAGCAAAACGCGGTTGCCGGTACGCGTCGATGAACTTGCGGCATCCTCAAAGATACCGACGACGGGTCCACCGCCACCGCCACCACCGGCGCCACCTTGTCCACCGTTACCACCTTTACCGCCGTCGCGACCTGGTCCCTGACCACCGAATCGTGATCCACC
>BQJS01000021.1 GCA_021604825.1 Phycisphaerae bacterium
CCGGGACATCGAAGCCACCAAGGCGTTCTTCAGCGCCGCATTCGGCTGGTCGTTTACGGACTACGGGCCCGACTACACCGCGTTCGCCGATGAGGGACTCGACGGCGGTTTCTTCAAATCCGACAATGCCGCTTCAACCGACACCGGCAGCGCCTTAATCGTCTTTTACAGCAAGACGCTCGATGAAACGCAGTCCAAGATCGAAGCCGCCGGCGGCACCATCATCAAACCCATCTTCAGCTTCCCGGGTGGCCGTCGCTTCCACTTCACCGAACCGAGCGGAAATGAATTCGCTGTCTGGTCGGATGTCGGCGTATGAACCTGCATGTGTAATCTGGCTACGCCGATTCGCGGTCCAGCCACTTATCGAAGTTCTGCGGCGGATTGGCGACCAGCGTATCCAATGCCTCTGCCGGTGTTGTGGCCGTGAGGACCAGCGCCCGGTGTTCGGGGCGGAGGAACCGTTCGGCGGCTGCGTGATCCAGAAACGATAGGAATCCGTCGAAGAATCCCTTGTGATTGACCAGCGCGGTGGGGTTGGCGTGCAGGCCCAATTGCGTCCAGGTCAGAATTTCGCAGAGTTCGTCGAGCGTTCCGAATCCGCCGGGTAGGGCGATGAAAGCGTCGGCGCGGTTGGCCATCTCCATCTTGCGTTCGTGCATGGAATTGACCGCGATCAACTCGGTGATTTCGGCGTGGGCCAGTTCTTTCTCGGCCAGCATGTGCGGGATGACGCCCACAACTTCACCGCCGGCCGCCATCGTCGCATCGGCGACCGCACCCATCAAGCCGACATTGCCACCGCCATAAATCAAACGCAGGTTGCGGGCTGCTAATTCGCAGCCCAACTCGCTGGCGACTTTGACGTAGCTCGGATCCTTGCCAGGACTCGACCCACAAAACACGCATACCGATTTCATCTGTGACCTCCATGCACCAATCGCTTGTTCACTGGTCGCATTGTGCTGGATTCTCGGATCATTTCCACATCAAGAATTCGACTTCGATCTTAACAATTCGACCACTCGCAAGTGTCCGCCCTTTTCGGCGTAGTCGAGAGCGGTGTGACCGTTTTCGTTTTTTAACGTGATATCTGCACCAGCACCCAGGAGCAGCTTGGCCAGTTTGAGGTCACCGTGAAATGCGGCGAATCGAAGAGCCCCACCTTTGCCGTCCGGCGCGTTCGCCAGCGAACGGTCCTCCGTTAGTAGTCTTTCGACGATCTCGTAACGCTTTAACTCGGCGGCGTCGAGAATGTCCACGCGGTCTTGTTCAAAAAGAAAGTCGATGATCGCGGGCTGCTTGCCGCCGTCGGCCCAACCGATGGCCGTCGATTCCCACATGCCGTCGCGGATCGTTGGATCAGCCCCATGTTCGAGTAGCAACTTGATCGACTCAAGCTGACCCTGATAGCTGGCTTCGTGGATCGCCCGCACACCGCGGCGCGGTCCGCCGTTGACATCGACCCCGTGATCAATGAGCAACTCAGCCACCTCGCGATGTCCGCCCATGCACGCAAAGACCAACGCCTGTTGAAGCGTTTCATCCGGGTGGGGGGCACTGCTTTCCGGAAACGTGATCTGACCCGGGTTGGGAAAACTGCACGACTTCGAAACCAGGCGGCTATCGGGATCGAGATACTGACGAACGAGTTCGATCTGTCCAACGCCAGCAGTTGTCGGCAGGTTGTCGATTCGAGCGCCGCATTCGTAAAGTACCATAGCCGCCGCCGGATATCGAAACCCCAGTGCCGACATGATCGGCAGGCCATCGTCGTCGATTCCGTTTGGATTAGCACCCGCTTTGCAAAATACGCGAACAAGATCCGGTTGTACGCCGGCTTCGTGCGGATGGGTGCTGGTGACGAGCGCCACCAAAGGCGTCGAACCGCCGCCTCCGCCGTAAGTGTCAGCCGTCGCATCGACCACCGCATCACCACCAGCCGCAAAAAGCGCTTCGGCGATTTCGACTGCATTCGGCGGAACAATCTGATGTTCATTCTCGACGCCATTCGCCGAAATGTAGTGGGGCAACGTCGCGCGATGTTGACGCGGCGATCGCATGGTGGCCAGTTCCTTGTGGGCCCTGAGCAGACTTTGCAACTCGGACGCATCACCACGAATAATCGCCCGCACCGCATCCTCAAAAACGGCCACGGGCCCGCCGGGTTCACGGTGCAGCGTATCGAGGTACTCGGTCATCTTTGGCCAACTTTCAAAACCGCTTTCCCGCGCAATGACGTGCTGCGCGTCAGCCAACGACACGCCGTCGCGGACGACATCATGCCCGCTTTGCCTGCGAAACTTCGGATGGTTCCAGGTGAAGCGAGCGGCTTGCGCAGCGTCGAGGCGCTTAACAGCTTTGACCAGTTCCTTGGCCAGCTTCTTTTTCTGATCGATGTTGGGACGATCGGAATGCGCGGAATTGCCTGAGGGTTGAGACACAACGACCTCCTTCGAAAACAAGAGCCCGGGTTCGCCTGCGGGGCCGAAGTTGGTCGCAACAAATTGACCGTCAACAAAAATGAGGTGGGCGCAGCCCTTCCCGCGAACCAGGAAGCGTCCTCTTACGCTATGGCACCAGTTTAGAAATTGTGGTCCGCTGTGTAAACGATATTTAGGCGAAGGCCGATTGCACGCAAATTGATGGTTGCACTACCTGCGGATGTTGGGATTAATCCCAAAGACCTTTTCGCCGGCCGGTGGGCGGTATTGGGAGGGGTCGTCGATGTTTAGGGTTAGTAGAGCGGCTTCTGACATTCTTTCTGGCGACCATGGTGGGTCGAATACCAGATCGACAGTTGCATCGCTTACGCCTTCGACTGCCTTGGCTGCGTCGCGGACTTGTTGGACGATCAGGTCGGCGACGGGGCAGGCTGGTGCGGTTAAAGTCATGCGGATGGTGACTTTGTTGTCGTCGGCGATGTTTAGGTCGTAGATCAAACCGAGATCGTAGACGTTGACCGGGATTTCCGGATCGAACACTTTGCGGAGGGCTTTGACGGTCGGTTTGTGTAGCGGGTGGTTTTTGCTTTCGTTTGGTGTTGGGGCGGTCATTTTGGTTTTTGCTTTCTTTCTGTCCCACACCCTGAAGGGCGGGGCACCCTTTTGTCTACGCTACTTTTTATTGAGTGCTCTACTCGGTTGAGACTTGACCTTCTTCGTTTTCGATGGCGGCTTTTACGGTGTGCCAGGCCAGCGTGGCGCATTTGACTCGGGCGGGGTATTGGCACACGCCGGAAAACACTGCGAGCTTGCCCATGCCTGGTCCCAACTTCACGCCGCTTCCATCTTCGGTCAGCAACCGATGGAATTTATCGAACAATTCGGTGGCTTCTTCGCGCGTTTTTCCTTTGAGGGCTTCGGTCATCAGCGACGCTGACGCCGTCGAAATCGCACAGCCGGAACCTTCAAACTTCACCGACTCGATGCGATCGCCATCCATCTTCAGCGACACTGATATTTGATCGCCGCACAGCGGGTTGTAACCCTGCGCCGAACCATTGGCGTCTTCAACCTTGCCGCGATTGCGCGGACTGCGGTTGTGATCGAGAATGAGTTCCTGATACAGGTCGCCTAATTCGCTCATGTTGGTATCGATTGGCCTATTCTTTAAGACGACGTGCTATTCAAAAACCTTGATCGTCGTCCGGACGGCTTCGACCAAACGGTCGATTTCCGCCTTGGTATTATAGAAGCACATCGACGCTCGGGCAGTGGCTGGCACGCCGAATCTTTGCATGGTCGGTTGGGCGCAGTGGTGACCGGTGCGGATCGCCACGCCTTCCTGGTCGAGGATCGTGCCGATGTCGTGGGGGTGGATGCCCTCAACCACGAACGAAATGACACTGACCTTTTCCTTGGCGGTCCCAATCAACCGAACCTCGGGAATGCTCGACAATTGCTCGGTGGCATAGTCGAGAATTTGCTTCTCGTACGCGGCGATCTTGGAAAGACCGACCGAGTTGAGGTATTCGATCGCAGCCCCCAGACCGATCGCCCCCTCAATGTTTGGCGTGCCGGCTTCGAATTTTGCTGGCAGGTCGTTGTAAATCGTCTGCTCAAACGTGACCGACTTGATCATCTCGCCACCGCCTTGATACGGCGGCATGTCTTCGAGCAGCGCCTCTTTGCCGTACAAGATGCCGATCCCTGACGGGGCATACATCTTGTGACCGCTGAAGACGTAAAAGTCGCAGTCGATCGCCCGCACATCGACCGGGTGATGTTGTACGGCCTGCGATCCATCGATCAGAACCTTCGCACCGACTTCGTGGGCCAACCGCGTGATTTCATTAACCGGAACAACCGTGCCCAACGCATTGGAGCCTTGTAGCATCGCGACGATGCGCGTCTTCTCGGAAAGGAGCCGCTGGTATTCTTCGAGCAGCACATTTCCGTCGTCATCAACGGGCACGACTTTGAGTTTGGCGCCGGTCTGTCCGCAGAGGATTTGCCACGGGACGATGTTGGCGTGGTGCTCAAGATTGGAGACGATGATTTCGTCGCCTTCGTCAAGTTGCGTGCGGCCAAACGTTTGGGCGACGAGATTGATCGCTTCAGTCGCACCGCGCACGAACACAATTTCGGATTCTTTGGTCGCGTTGATCAACCGAGCAGCTTGGAGCCGCGCATCTTCATACGCCTTGGTCGCCTCGACGCTCAAGCGATGGACGCCGCGATGAATGTTGGCGTTCATCGATTCGTAGACGTTCTTGACGGCATCGATGACTGCGGTCGGTTTTTGCGTGGTGGCTGCGTTGTCGAGATAGACAAGCGGCTTGCCGTTGATGTTTCGCGAGAGGATCGGGAAGTCCGCACGAATGCGGTCAACGTTGAGCGGCGTCGTATCGCTTGGGTTGACGGTTTGGCTCGGGTTCACAGTGATCGTACTTTCGTCAATCTCGTAGGGTGGGCCGTGCCCACCAATCTGTTGCCCGATGCGTTCAAACGGCGGTGGGCACGGCCCACCCTACGCACTCACATCTGCAACTCGCGAAATCACGCTAGCCCTTACGGCAATCGGTCGAGTACGATTGCTTCCAACCGCTCATGCAATGGCTCGACGGTGATTTCGTTGAGCGTTTCGTTGGCAAACGCATGGACCAACAGGTTGCGGGCAGCCTTTTCGCTTAGGCCGCGTGCTCTCAAGTAGAACACAGCCTCTTCATCAATCTGCCCGATCGTCGCGCCGTGCGTGCATTTGACGTCGTCGGCGAAAATCTCAAGCTGCGGCTTGCTGTCCACGAGGGCCTTGTCAGAAAGCAGCAAGCTTTGATTGGTCTGCTTGGCGTCGGTTTTCTGGGCGTCGTCGTGAACGAAAATGCGTCCTGCAAACACGCCGTGCGATGCGCCGTCGTAGATTCCCTTGAAGTATTGCCAGCTTTCACAGTGCGGGGCGACGTGTTCGATCCGCAGGTGGTTATCGACCAACTGCTCATCGCGAAGCATCGACAGTCCGTTAAACGTGCAGCATCCGCCATCACCTTTAAGGTATGCTTCGACGTTGTTGCGTGTCAGCAAACCGTCGAAACAAACGTTCGTCGAAGTGCTGCGACTGTTGCGGCCAAGCCATGCTCCGATGGTGCCGAAGTGATAGGCCTTCGATGATTCCTGAACGATCTTGTGATGGAAGACGTTCGCTCCATCACCGCTGACAATCTCCGTCACCGAATTCGTCAAGCTCTTAGCCGAATCAAGTCCGATGAAAGACTCAACGACCGTCACCTGTGCGTTTTCTTCCGCGACGATCAATGTGCGCGGGTGGCTGACGGTGGGGCGATCGTTGGCTGTGGAGACGTAGACCACATGGATCGGAGTTTTCTGGACGGCATTCTTCGGCGCAAACACGTACACACCATCGTGTACGAATGCCGTATTCAGCAACGCGAAGACGTTGCCCTTTTGGGCCAGCACCTGACCGAGATACGGTTCGAGCATTTTGGCGTCACTTTCCATCGCGTCGGCTAAACGCGCGACCTTGACGCCATTAGCCAGTTCATTCGTCGATGACAATTCCGCAGAGAATCGCCCGTCAACAAACACAAGCGTGGCTGCCACTTCGCCAATGCAAAATGGCGAGAGCGCGTTCTTTGCAATTGACTTTGCATCTTCAGAAGCTACAGCCCAGTCGGTGGACGTTGCACCTTTGATGTTCGTAAATCGCCAGTCTTCGTGCTTCGTCGTTGGGAAACCGGTTTCGACAAAGTTAGCCAGCGCGGCTTTGCGCACGGGATGAAACCACGAATGGGCGATGGCGTCGTTTTTTTCAAATTGTTCAAACTGCGTAGCGAATTCATCGACACAGTTTCTTGTCTGTGTGGCGGTACTCATCGAATTCACTCCTTTCAGGAGGCGGTTGCTGCGGTTTCAGATGCTTCGTCAACCCAGGCGTAACCTTTCGCCTCCAACTCCAGAGCGAGTTCCTTACCGCCCGACTTGGCGATTCGACCGTCAATAAGAACGTGGACAAAGTCGGGAACGATGTAGTCGAGCAATCGCTGGTAGTGCGTCACAACGATCATGCCGCGCTGGGGGCCACGAAGACTGTTGACGCCGTGGGCGACGGTCTTGAGTGCGTCGATATCCAAACCAGAATCCGTTTCGTCGAGGATTGCCAGTTTCGGATCGAGGACCGACATCTGGAAGATTTCGTTGCGTTTCTTTTCACCACCGGAGAAGCCTTCGTTCACCGCACGGTTGAGCAGTTTGCTGTCGAGTTCGACGAGCGCAGCTTTCTCTTTGACGAGTTCGAGAAAATCGACGGCATCGAGTTCGTCTTGACCGTTGTGCTTCCGTTTGGCATTGACAGCCGCCTTGAGGAAGTAATTGGTGGTGACGCCCGGAATTTCGACCGGATATTGAAACGCGAGGAACACGCCTTCGCAGGCACGCTCATCCGGCTCCATGTCGAGCAGATCCTTGCCGTCGTAAATCACTTCACCTTCAGTGATTTCGTACGCGTCTTTGCCAGCCAGCACCTGGGCGAGCGTGCTTTTGCCGGACCCGTTCGGACCCATGATCGAATGAACTTCGCCAGCATTGACCGTCAAATTAATTCCGCGAAGGATTTCGTTGCCCTCAACATGGGCATGCAAATTGCGAATTTCTAACAGCGCCATCTTTCAATTACTCCGAATATTCTTCCAAGACCTTTAACTCAGCCGAGTGGCTGCATTTTTCACAATTATCTTCTTAACCAACGCTGCCTTCGAGGCTGACCTCAAGCAGCTTTTGTGCTTCGACGGCAAACTCCATCGGGAGTTCGCGGAACACCTCTTTGCAGAATCCGTTCACGATCATCGATACGGCATCTTCGAGTTTGATTCCGCGTTGGTTGCAATAGAACAACTGGTCCTCGCCGATCTTCGACGTGGACGCTTCGTGCTCCATGTGAGCGCTGGTGTTCTTCACCTCGATATACGGGAAAGTATGAGCCCCGCAGTCTTCACCGATCAACATCGAATCGCATTGCGTGTAGTTGCGGGCGTTGCTTGCCCCCTTGTTAATCCGCACGCCGCCGCGATACGTGTTCTGACCGCGACCCGCCGAGATGCCCTTCGAGATAATCGTGCTCTTGGTGTTCTTGCCGATGTGGATCATCTTCGTGCCGGTGTCGGCTTGCTGGCACAGGTTCGTCAATGCGACCGAATAGAATTCTCCGACTGAGTTATCGCCCTTGAGAATGACGCTCGGATACTTCCACGTGATTGACGAGCCGGTTTCGACCTGCGTCCAGGAAATGTGCGAATTCGCTTCCGCGCAAATGCCTCGTTTGGTTACGAAGTTGTAGATTCCGCCCTTGCCGTTTTCATCGCCCGGGTACCAATTTTGAATCGTGGAGTATTTGATCGTCGCGTCCTTATGGGCAACGAGTTCGACGACGGCTGCGTGCAGTTGGTTTTCGTCACGCATGGGCGCCGTACAGCCCTCCAAATAACTCACGTGTGCGCCTTCGTCGGCGATGATGAGTGTGCGTTCGAACTGTCCGGTCGATTGAGCGTTGATTCTAAAATAGGTGGACAATTCCATCGGGCAACGAACGCCTTTGGGGACATACACGAACGAACCATCGCTAAAGACAGCTGAGTTGAGCGTGGCGAAGAAGTTGTCGGTGTATGGGACGACCGTTCCGAGATACTTCTTGATGAGTTCCGGATGTTCGCGAACCGCTTCTGAGAACGAGCAGAAGATGATCCCCAACTCGCCGAGCTTTTCTTTGTACGTCGTAGCGACCGAGACGCTGTCAAAGACCGCGTCGACAGCCACGCCAGCCAGCGCCGCGCGTTCCGCCAACGGGATACCAAGCTTCTCGTAGGTTTCGAGCAGTTTGGGATCGACGTCGTCAAGACTCTTAGGTCGATCCTCGTCTTTAATCGGCGACGAGTAGTAGACGATGTCCTGATAGTTGATCGGTGGGTACTTGATATTCGCCCAAGTCGGTTCGGTCATGGTCTGCCAATGGCGGTACGCCTTGAGTCGCCATTCAAGCATGAACTCCGGCTCGCGCTTCTTCGCTGAAATGAAGCGAATCGTATCTTCGTTGAGTCCCGGGGGTGCAGAGTCGGCTTCAATGTCGGTCACGAAACCGTACTTGTATTCCTGCTTTTCCCACTGTTCCAATGTTGTGCTGGATGCGTCAGGCATCAGATTATTATCCTATAAGTCGTGTCTTAGAATCTTAGTTTGCAGCCACAAAATAGCGCAAGAACGACCACCTGGCAGCCGCTCAATTTGGGTTACCCTTGACCAGCGCGACGGCTGCTCCAACGTTAAGGGTTACCCGATTAAATGCAATGTCATGGACCGTCACTTGCCCAAGCAATTCGCAGATGGCCTCGTGAATTTTTTGGATCGGAGCCTGAATCCCGCAGGCGTTTTTGATACGGCATTTGTCTTCTTCGCGGGCATCGTCTTCGCAGCAGCAAAGGGCCAACTGAGCCGGCCCCTCAATCGCTTCCAACAACGCCAATACGGTGATGTCACGAGGCGACAGTGCGAGGCTATAACCGCCCTGGGCTCCGCGGCACGATTTCACCAACCCACGGTGCGTCAAGCTGTTGAGGATGTTCGTCATCATTCGAGGCGGGACGTCCAATCGGTCGGCCAACATCCGTATGCTTAACGAACAATCCTCGCCGCGGGCCATCTCAGCCAGCGCGAGCAATGCGTAGTCAGACTTTCGACTCAACGACAGCAATTCAAGTTATCCCAGACAACGACACACAGGCAACGACACATATGGTTCGACAAACTCAATTATCGCGTAGGCGGCGAATCCTTACTGAAGCGCCGGATCGGTTTCCAAGACGCTACGCAGCTTTCCAAGCGCAATCTCCTGAATTTGCCGGGCTCGCTCTTTGCTCAAACCGATGGCTTCGCCGATCTGACCCAACGTCAAGCCCTTCTGACCATCCAGAGGGAAACGCCACCAGAGAATCATCGCCTCGCGAGGCGTCAGTTCACCGAGGTTCTGATCCAGCGCCCGGTGCAACCGGTCGGCATAGAGCTTCGACCATTTGTCCTCGTTCTCGAGATTCTCCATCCAGGCTTCGTGCTCAACAGGGAAACGCGACCTGTAGCGATTGGTCTTTTTCCAAAGGTGAATCAAAGCGCGGGTAATGGCATTGCACGCATAAGTACTGAAACGAAAACCGCTCCAAGGGTTGAAACCATCCACCGCGCGAAGCAGCGCGTACAAAGACTCGCTGCGTTGCTCATCCCACTCGACGTTGCTCGCCCGAAATTGGCTCATCATCGTATAGGTGAGCCCCACATTCTGCTCAACGACGTGGCTGCGGATAATGTTCCACCGTTCAATCCACTGATCGCGTTCGGCGTCGGCTTTTTTTGACTTCCGCGTCGCACGATATGCACAGACATGCATGGCAATAAATAGTGCCGTTTCGCCAGGTGACTTCTCTTCCGGTCGCTCGCCCAGGATCCACGCGACAACCGCAAGGGCCTTCTGCTCAGAACTGGCCAATGCAAGCCGGCGATCCGGAATAAATCGCATTTGCTTCGGATCAACCGAGAGCACCGCCGGCTTCTTGCCATTTGCGGTACGCTGTGAAACGCGATCATTTGACTTAACTCTAGGTGCTACCATAACTTACACCTCTTTCTTGGTTGGGACATCGTGTCACCCAGTCGATTACGGCAAGGGCCTCCGTAACCGCCGATAAACATATATCACCAAATTGGTGATATTTCAAGCAAATCGAGAAAAACCCATCATTTCTGACACACCGATACGCCGGTGTTACACGGCGTACTGTCGCTCAATGCGGGGTGCCATGGGCTTCGTACTGCACGCTCGAATCTTCCGCAGGGCATCTTTCGCCCGTTGCGCGCTGCGCATCCGCTACTGAATACGAACACCGATGGTGAATGGTTTCAAAGTGCGAAAGTATTTCAGAATTTTTGACAATTACGCGCACTGCCAGACATCACGGTGGCGTTGAGATGTCGGGACTTGTCGAGGTGTCGCGTTTGAGGTGTTACGCAGCCGAAACGTTTACGATTTCTTTTGGACTTTGGCCCAAGTGTCACGCAGTGTCACTGTGCGATTGAACACGGGATTGCCTTGCGACGATTCGGTGTCCAGGCAGAAGTAACCGGTGCGCTCGAACTGCACCCGTTTGATGCCGTCTGGCCAATCGGCAGCGTTGGCGGCTTGCTCCCAAGAGGATTCCAGTTTGCACGCTGAGAGAACCTGAAGTGATTCCGCACTCAACGCATCCAGCCATGTCTTCCCGTCGGCCAACTTGTCCGGGTTTTCTTCTGTGAACAGTCGATCGTAGAGTCTGACCTCGGCATCGATAGCATGTTCTGCAGACACCCAATGGATCGTCCCTTTGACTTTGCGCCCGTCGGGTGAATCGCCGCCGCGGGTGGCTGGGTCATAGGTGCAGCGCAATTCGATGACTTCGCCGGCGTCATTCTTGATCACATCGGTACACGTAACGAAGTAAGCATAACGAAGGCGCACTTCGCGGCCCGGCGCCAAGCGGAAGAATTTTCTTGGGGCGTCTTCGAGAAAATCGCTTTTTTCAATGTATAGAACGCGCGAGAACGGAATTTTGCGGCTGCCTGCGCTGTCGTCCTCTGGGTTGTTGACGCCGTCTAGTTCCTCGGTCTGACCTTCAGGGTAGTTCTCAATCACAACCTTCAAGGGGTCCAGTACGCCCATGACCCTGGGCGCTTTCTTGTTCAAGTCTTCGCGGACGCAGTTTTCCAAGACGGCAATATCGATTCGGCTATTCATTTTCGCCACACCAATACGATCGCAAAATGTTCTGATCGAAGTGGGGGTGTATCCTCGCCGCTTGTAACCACTCAACGTGGGCATGCGCGGATCGTCCCATCCGCAGACGTGTTTATCTCGTACGAGTTCAAGGAGTTTGCGCTTGCTCATCACCGTGTAGCCGAGGTTGAGTCGCGCGAACTCAATCTGCTGCGGGTGAAACACGTCGAGTTGTTCGAGAAACCAGTCGTACAAGGGACGATGATTTTCGAACTCAAGCGTGCAGATTGAATGTGTTACCCGCTCGATCGAATCTTCCAACCCGTGGGCCCAGTCGTACATGGGATACAGGCACCACTTGTCGCCCGTGCGGTGGTGGGCGGCGTGCAGAATGCGGTACATGACCGGATCGCGCATGTTCAAGTTCGGCGAGGCCATGTCGATCTTGGCACGCAGCGTTTTTGAGCCGTCTGGAAATTCGCCCGCCCGCATTCGCTCGAACAAATCGAGGTTCTCTTCTATTGAGCGATCGCGAAAAGGGCTGTCCTTGCCCGGTGAGGTCAGCGAGCCTCGGTATTGGCGGGTTTCCTCGCCCGAAAGATCGCAGACGTATGCACAACCCTTCTTGATCAACGTGACAGCATGCTCGTAGAACTTCTGGAAATAATCGGAGGCAAAAAGCACCTTCCCATCGAGATCGTATCCAAGCCAGCGGATGTCGCTTTCGATGGCTGCGACGTATTCGTCTTCTTCCTTGATCGGGTTGGTGTCGTCGAAGCGCAAGTTGAACGAGCCGTTGTACTTCTCAGCCAATCCGAAATTCAGGCAAATCGACTTCGCGTGCCCGATGTGCAGGTAGCCATTGGGTTCAGGAGGAAATCGCGTTTGAACTCGGCCGCCCCATTTGTCGGCTGCTAGATCATTCTCGATGATCTGCTCAATGAAGTTCAACGACGGTTTTTCTGCGGTATCTGCCATGAATTCGCCCAGTTCGTACATACAAGTTCTGTGTGGCTTGGTTCGAGCGGCGAATGATAACTTTGTTGCATCCCGCCCACAACGTACGGATGACGGGTCAGATGAATGATACGCAGAGTGCCATTTGCGCGTCCCATATCCAGCCGCGGTTCGGGACCAGTATCAGGGTCCGTTTGAGTCTGAAATGGTGACAGTCGACCCGCTTCTCGACTTAAGCCCGTGCGATCGCCGATTTCGGCGGCTTTAAGGGACTTCTGAGTCCGGCACGGTTAAAGTAAAAATCGATCGCTTGTATCGCGGATAAGTCGGTGTCTATACTGATGTCTATGCGCTATTCAGGGATAGCGAGCTGGGGGTCTTTGAGCAAGAAACCGGGCAAATTTGCGAGCAAAATCTGGCATCCTTTGGGAAGTAGTGTCTGTGTTTGCGCGGTCACAGGCGATCCCCGTCCATTTACGAGGAGGTAAGCGTGATTCATTGCAGGGGAAATTGTAAAGCGAGAATGCTTCGTGCGTCGCTCGTTTGTGCCATCGTTGGTGTTGCGTCAGTGGGCGTACCCAAAGCGCAGGCCACGGAGTCGGTCGCGCGACAATGGAATGAAGTCCTCTTGGACGCGATTCGCAAAGACTTCGCCAGGCCAACCATGCACGCCCGCAATCTCTGGCATACGTCCATTGCGATGTACGACGCTTGGGCGGTTTATGGAGATGACTCGTTCCCATACATGACCCACGAGTATCATTCGGCCGTTGACGTTCAAGCTGCGCGGGAAGAGACGATCAGTTATGCGATGTACCGCATTCTTTCTTGGCGGTTTGAGAACTCGCCTGGAGCAGCGATCAGCCTTCCAACGTTTGACGCATTGATGACTACGTTGGGTTATGACACGAACATCACGACGACAGGGTTGAACACGCCAGCATCAGTCGGCAATCGAATCGCGCAGAATGTCATTACATTTGGCTTGGCAGACGGTTCAAATGAAGTCGGCGGATATGCCAATCAATTCTATGCTCCAGTGAATCAACCATTGGTGCCGTCGTTACCGGGCAATCCTGAGATCACCGATCCAAATCGCTGGCAACCGCTATCACTTCTGTTCTTCGTCGATCAAGGCGGAAACGTGATTCCGTTCGGTTACCCCGAGGCGTTGAGTCCAGAGTGGGGGATCGTGTCGGCGTTTGCTTTGAAGGACGAAGACTTGACCATTTATAATCGCCAGGGTTTTGACTATTGGGTCTATCACGATCCCGGTCCTCCCCCGATGATGGGGACAGCGACGGAAGAGCTTTACAAATCAGGGTTCGAGCAAGTGGTCGAATGGTCTGGGCTTTTAGATCCGACCGATGGCTCGATGATTGACATATCTCCAGGAGCCCGAGGAAACAACACACTGGGCACCAATGACGGTACCGGTTTGGATAAGAACCCCATCACCGGTATTGCCTACGCACCGCAGGTTGTTCCGGCCGGCGATTACTACCGCATTCTCGCGGAGTTTTGGGCCGATGGTCCGGATTCAGAGACACCGCCCGGTCATTGGTTCGTGGTGGCAAATTATGTGTCGGACTATCCCGGATTTGAAAAGCGGTTTGAAGGGCAGGGACCGATCCTCGACGACCTCGAATGGGACGTAAAGCTCTATATGGCGCTAGCATCAACGGTTCACGACGTTGCGGTGTCGGCATGGGGCGTGAAGGGCTGGTATGACTACATTCGCCCGGTTTCGGCAATTCGCTACATGAGCGACCTTGGTCAGTGCACTGATCCGCTGGCTGCATCCTTCCATCCGCAGGGAATCAATCTCAAGCAGCGACACATTGAACTGGTTACGGCGGATTCAACCGCTCCCGGAAAAAGGCATGAGCACCTTGCTGGCAACGAGGGAAAGATCGCGGTAAAGGCGTGGCGCGGCCCCGATTTCATTGCTGATCCCGAAACGGACACCGCAGGCGTGGATTGGATTCTCGCTGAAAACTGGTGGCCATATCAGCGCCCGAGTTTTGTGACTCCGCCGTTCCCGGGATACGTTTCAGGGCACAGCACGTTCAGTCGTGCTGCCGCTGAGTTGATGACGCGGATCACGGGTTCGGAATACTTCCCGGGCGGCTTGGGTGAATTCCATTGCCCCCAAAACGAATACTTGGTTTTTGAAGAGGGGCCCAGTCAAGACATCACGCTCCAATGGGCGAGGTATTACGACGCATCGGACGAGTGTAGCCTCTCGCGAATTTACGGCGGTATCCATCCGACCGCCGATGACATCCCAGGTCGTTTGATGGGTTCTGAAATGGGAGCCGACAGTTTCGAGTTGGCAGAGGATTACTTCAGTGGAACCGCATATACCGTATTCAAAGACTGCTTTACCGGCCCAGGAGTTTCACCGTCTCCCACGTGCACCCGCGCCGATAAGGATGATGACAACGACGTTGACTTGGAAGACTTCGCCGAATTGATGCGGGCGACGGACTGATCCAGAAGTCGTTGAAAATTTTAATACCTCAATAAGCCCGGCGGATTCATCGGTCCGTCGGGTTTTTGCGCGCTACGCTACGTCGCGTTCGTGCAAATCCAGCCGAACGTGCCCGGTAATAGAGTTCCGTTCTCTGCGTCAGTTCACTCATGTCTGGCAACAACCCTATCGGACGTCAGCCAAACCGAACGAGATCGGTGTTGATTGACACACCGCTGAGCGAGTTTCCCTAATCGTAGACTTCACCGCGACGCATCTGGGTGCATTTCAGACCTCGAAAAGTCCAATTGGTATCGAAGCTTACTTTTCTCACTAAGCGATTTGTCCACGTGGAGTTCACCATGTTCAGGTTTAAGTTTGCATTGATCGTCCCTTTCGCAATGGCGCTGGTGCTGTTGGCAGGATGTAACGGTTCCGGCGCGAATGGCGACAACCCCAACGTGTTGTTCTCGACCCTGGTCGACGATGCCGATGGCGATGGTGTCGCCGACGAACAGGACGGTTGCCCCGATGACGCTGCAAAGACCGAGCCAGGCCAGTGCGGATGCGGTGAGCCAGATACCGATGCCGATCAAGACGGCGTCGCCAATTGCAACGACGAGTGTCCTGCCAACGAGCTAAAAACCGTCGCCGGCGATTGTGGTTGCTCCGAAGGTGAAGATGACGCCGACGAAGACGGTACGCCTGACTGCATCGACGAATGCCCAAACAGTGCTACAAAGATCGAAGCTGGCGACTGCGGTTGCACCGTGGCGGACACGGACTCCGACGAAGACGGTACGGCTGACTGCATCGACGGCTGTCCTGATGACGCGACCAAAACCACTCCCGGAGTGTGCGGATGTGGCGAAAGCGATGCCGACGAAGATGCCGACGGCACGCCCGACTGCAATGATGGGTGCCCGAGCGATCCGCTCAAGACCGCCCCCGGTGATTGCGGATGCGGTTTCGGCGACACGACGTCGAACGGTGGGGCATCAATCACTTTTGTGATTGACTTTAACGATCCGGATTCCGAGTTCACGGAGTATTACGACGACATCGAGCGAAACCTGCTTCAAGCGTCGAATGATTGGGCTGCCCATTTGTTTGCACCGAGTCCCGTGAGCATTGAAATCGAATTGTCATTCATCAACCATGAAGTTGCAGCTGCCACGGCGGCGAGCATGACGTCGGTTTTCGTCCGTGACAATGGCGACTTCCTCGTGTTCGAACAAGGTGTCGCAGCGGAAATTCGAACTGGCGTTGATCCGAACGGTGCGACGGCTGACGCTCAGGTGAACCTCGACATCGACACGATGATCAACAACTACTGGTTCGATCCCGATCCCGCCGCCCGCACCGAACCCATACCCGAATGCGAATTCAATGGTGGCTGGACGTGCTATCTGGATGCGTATTCGATCCTGGCGCACGAGATGGGACACGCGTTTGCATACAATGGTTTGCGCGATGCAAGCACCGGTGAGGTCGGGGAATTCGGATCGACCTTCGACGATCAAATCAACGTGATCGACGGAACGATGTTCTTCGTGGGGACGGAGGCGGTGGCAGTCCAAGGCTCCAATATTCCGCTGGCCGACCCAGCCCACCTTGATCTGACGACGCTGATGAATCCGATCATCGACTGGGGCGTGCGTAACTCGATCTCGGACCTCGATGTGGCGATCCTTGACGACATTGGTCTACCGATGTCCGTCCAGTCGGGTGAATGTACGCCATCGCTTCCATCCGTGCGAAGCATTCAACCTATGATCCAAGGACCGAAGCCCGAACCGCGCGGCTGCTGGCAAGAAAACTGTCCGCACAAGCTTAAGAGCCGTCGGCCCGCGCCGAGACAGTAACGGAGCCGTCGCTAGTGATTCCGACGTAAATCAAATTCGGGTGGCAGCAAACGGGGCAGTCTTCGACGTACTCTTGGCTGCTCCCGGCGGATGGATCAATGGGAATCACGATGTCTTCACCGCAAGTGTCGCAGATATAACTCGCGTCTTCTTTCATGGGCGAAGTATCGAAAGGCTCGCGTGAATTTGTTGCCGACACGATGCGCGGTCCGGCGCTTGCCAATTACCCCGTGAACGCTTGCTGGAACGCGGCGAAATCATCCGCATCAACATCGCCGTCCTGATCGGCGTCCTGGTTGTCGCATGGGATGGACAAGGCCGCGCCAACTTCCGGCGCGGTTTGGCAATTCGCGAACACGCCGAAGTCGATCATATCCACATCACCGTCGCCATCGTCATCGAACGGAAAGAGTGCCGACGATGAAATAACCTCGCCCATCAACGTCAACGTCAGCGTTGATCCCGCGATGTCGCCGCTAAGGTTTTCATCGGACACGTTGATGGTGTAGGTGGTGAGATAGTTTGCGGCTGCGACTGAGGTGTCGAATTGTGCCACGAATGCGACATCGGCTCCGGCAGCGATTCCGCTGGTTGGCACGACGTCACTCGAAAGAACGCCCGAATCACCGCTGGGGTTGGCTGCGTCGATATCCAAGTCTGCAGTCAAGCCTACGGTGGCTTCGAGGTTGTGAATGTCGAACCCCATGTTCAATACACCGGACCCCGCGAGCACCGTTCCAAAATCGATGATCAACGTATCTTGATCCGCGATGTCATCGAATGACGCTTCCGAATGATCCAACACGAACAACTCCAAATCGATGACGTCGTCGCCATCCAATGAACCCTGCCCGGTTGTCGCGCCGTCAACGTCGAGATTGTCGATGGTTACGGTTTCCGCATGAAAAGCGGCTGTAGCAGACGATACATTGACACCGACGATGATCGATTTCGATTGGCTGTTGTGATCAAACGCGTTGAATGAACCCGTGACGGATGACGTAGCCCCCGCGCTGGGCGTGACCGAGTAATAGGTGGGGTCAGCCCCAGTCTTTTCAAGGAGTACAGCCTGCGTCGATGGCATCGTTCCACCGACGATGATTGCGCCAAAATCCGCGACCACGTTTGACTGACCGTCGCCAGCGGCTGAACCGCCGACGAACAGGGTGGAGTTGTTGTCACCGCCGCCAAACACCGACCATGCGAAATGGGGCATGTCGATATAAGCGTTGCGATTGTTCGTGAAGAAGCTCGGATTCAAACTGGAACTGTAGATCGCATGGTTGCGTCGTCGTTCAAACTCATCGGGTGGATCGGTGTAGTGCCATCGAAGAATTGACGCGAGATCGCCCATCTGGTTGGAACCTGGTGTCCCGTTCACAAGCGTCAGTGAAGATTGGTATCGCGTCGCCGAGTAGAACAGGTTTCGGGCAATGTCACCCTTGTCCGTGTCGCCTGGAAAGTAATTGGCCCCTTGGCTTCCGTACGTTCCCGTGGTGGAGAAGTTGCCAAACGGCTTGTTCCCGCGATCGGAGTTAATGCCGGGGTTGGCGGGTCGCAAGGCGTGCGGATCGCCAAGGTTGCCCTTGGAACTATTGCTGGCGCTGCCAGGCTGCAGCGATTGTGGCCAAACGTGTTCGCGGTTCCAGGTCGATCCGGAATCCCAAGTCGCTGACACCGATGCCCGATTGTAAACCAGCAGGATTCGACCGCTTATGTTTGGGTCGGCATCGGTGATCGCAGCCGAGTCGCGAAAGTTGCCATAGGTGCGTTGGATGTGGCCGGAACTCATGATGGCGCTCAGTTGACTCTTGAGCGTTGAACCGGTTCCGTTGGCACCGTTGTAGAAACCCGCCGGAGGATCGTATTGACCCGAAGCCAAATCAGCCGAAAGGCCCAAGACGGCTGCACCCACCAAAATGTTGCTGAACAGAAACTGGAAACGCATGCTCCCCCCTCGCCTGTTGATGTCATTACCGCGCCGGCAGTGCCGTGCTTAAAACACGCACCGATACCGTGTTGCTTATCTTAGCAGAATAAGCCCAAGAGTTTCAAAGGCAGTTTACCCAATGCAATGAGTGAAATTGTTCAGAATTCGTGAACGGATGATTATGGCCCTGCAACCGACTCATACAGCGACATGGGACGAAGCCAGGCGAAAATGCTGGCACTCATGAATCACGTCGCCGGGCTTTATGTGTCTGATTTGTGAACACGATCCTGTTGCGTGTCCGAATAACCGTTTATCGTGTTCGCAGCGGAAACGCCCATCGCCGGTACAACCGAATTGGGCGGCCCAGGAAATACCGACAGAGAAACGAGCATTCGCCGGAGTGCTTGAACCGGGTCTATTCGAAAGTCGTAAATGCATCATGTGGTTGCCAAGGTTCAAACGGTTCTTCCACTTGCTCGCGGCGATTGCGATTGCTTTGTGGATCGTGCAGCTGGTCCATCCGCTTTCGTATTTCGATGAGCCGACCGAGGATCTCTGGATTGGTGTGGCTGTTGCAAATCATGGTTTGAATTTCTTCTTCCAGCACAGGGATTTGGGCATAACCACACGGAGTGCTAGCACGCCCAAATACCATTCATCCATTTTCGGTGACTACTACGTTGCGCTCGCAAGGGGAGAGATTGAAATCTCAATTCATCTGATCTGGCTCGCTGTGTTCTTCGTGCTTCTCGCATTCCTGACCGAAGGCATACGCCGCGCCATTGTACGAAGGCGAGTCGCGTGGACCCGATGCGGCGAATGCAGTTACAATCTGACCGGGAACATCAGCGGTATTTGTCCAGAGTGCGGCACACCGACATGAGAAAGCGCATCCGCAAACGTAGAGTCTTGAAATGGATTGGCGTTTGCGCTTGTGTCGTTACTGGGACGATTTGGTTCGCTGCCACGATGTTTCACATCAACTACCACGGTGACAAATTTCGCTTGCGAATCATGCACGGATCCATCAACGGATTCCCACTCCAAAGCTATTCTGAAACCAGATGGGATGCTTCGCAGCCGAACTGTGGTCGTTATACATGGTGGCCCAGCGCATCATATACTTACGGCGAATGGGACTTCGATTGTCCGCTTTGGCCAGTCTTTGGGGCGTGCGCAATTACGACGATCTTGCTGTTTCGCCTGGATAGAGTTTCGAATATGCAATGTCCGGATTGCGGACAGGAATCCGTGGACTTCGTCGGTGCGAAGTGTCCAGAATGTGGTGGGGCAGCATGATTCGCAAAACTACAAAGGCGATTCTCATCATCATGACAATGGCGGCGATGGGTTTGGCTGTTTGGTCGACGTTCAGAACCGGTTACGTTGAATGCGAATTGGTCCAGAAACGGCATGTCACGATCGGCAACAACCACCTGGGGCTCTTCATTATTTGGTGGTCCTATTCCGGGAGTCTCGACGAAGCCAAAGCGGATGTGCGGTTTTCGATTGAGGATGCTGCCCCCTCTTGGATCCCGCGAAGTGGCAGATCACAAAGAACTTCTTCGAACGGTGCAACTAAGAATGGGACTTACTCGCTTGAAATGGAGCTTCCATTCTGGCTCATTATTGTCTTATTTGCATCGTATCCACTGATCGTTCCTATTCTTGCCTATGGTTGCCGTCGCATTCGCAGCCGTGGTCTGCCGATATATGCATGTGTACTCGTGTCTGTCGCGATCATTCCAGTCACGCTGATTCTTGCTGGGGTCTGTTGCTATACCGTTTCGTTGTTTTTGCTCGTTGTCGACGCACCGTATTCGATTCGTGGTCCAGCCAACGTCATCACTGTCATCATTTCAATATTCTTGATTGCGGGATTTCTGTTCCGCAACCTCGTGGGACCCGTCGATCCGATGCTTTGCGATCATTGCGGATACAATCTTACCGGTAACTTCAGCGGAGTCTGTCCTGAGTGCGGCAACTCGATCGATGCGGAAATGACAATTGAAGAATACCAGGATGCATCGTAAGCGGTTTGGTCAGGTGTCTGCCTAAGTCCAAAACGGCCGAACAGCTTGCGCGGTGGCGATGCAGGCTATGGTGACTGCGATCATGACTTTGAACATGCTGCCGAGGGTTCTGCCCACGGCAGTGTAGAAGCCGGATTTGGTGCCTTCGTCCAGGCGCTTGCCTTCCTGCAATTCGGCGACCAGCGCGCCCGCGAAGCAACCGATGGCCGCGCCGATGATCGTGCCGATGACGGGGACCGGGATCGATAGGAAAATCGCGCCGATCATCCCGCCGGCCAACCCGTACCACGCCGCGCGTTTGCTTGCGCCGCTGCGTTTGGCCAGCACTGCTCCGCCCAACGTTTCGACGATCTCACCGATGACGGCCAACACCACCATGACGGCGAGCGTCTTCCATCCGATGCGTGCCCAATCGTAGTACAGCGCATAAAGCGTAGCGCTGACGAGAATGGTCCACGTGCCCGGAAGTTGCAGCAAGGAGAGCGCAACGCTCGCGCAGCAAATGGCGGCTAAGATCACCACGAGGGCGATGTCGATGGTGGTTTCCAGCACGTATTCCGCCAATCCCAAGACGCGTGAACGCAGCGCCGCCTAAACGCACGCCGACAAACCCAATGTTTGTCGGCGATAACGTTTCTTCGGTTCGGCGGTGATTATATTCGCACCGCTACGATGCGGCTACGAGCTTTTCTGCGGCTTCGGCGCTGGCGGCGCTGAATGCGTTGGCGAAGTGATCGAGGGCGTGCTGAAATTGCTGCGTAGCCCACGATCGGGTCGCGTCGGCGAGCGGCGTGGTTGTTTTCAACGGAGCGACTTCGTCCGGTCCTGGCACGCTGACCTCGGTGGTGACCTCGACCGAGTCCATGCCCGACAGTCGAAACGCGATGATGGCGTACCCGTTTTCGGTGAGGGCGAATTTGAAGAAGTACGTGCCCGGTTCAGACGCCGGTGATGTGCAGTTGAATCCGTTCTTTGTTGCGAATTCGGAGAAATCTTCGTTGACCGGTTCGATATGCTCTGTGGCAATATCATCGAAGGTTCTGCGCCAGTGTTTGCGTGCGGATTCGAGTTTGGTGACGAACGTTCGCTGCCAATTGTTCATGGGTCGTGACGCTCCTTTGGTTTTGGAATTGAGTGACATCAATGGGCGGGTTCGGTCCGCCACTGAACGCTTGATGCAACGTACAATATGTTTTCAGCGAACGAATCCCCCAGTGTCGGAGGCGTTGATAATGTTCGATATGGCCGCTCGAAGCGCGATGGAAAGTCCAATGGGTGATTGTTGATCGCCGTGCTTACCCCGTATTCTGGGGGAGCAACTTTTTGGCTGACTTCGCTTTCCTCTGGATTCCCGCGTACGCGGGAATGACGGCATTGGTGCGTCGCTTTGTTTGAACTTCAGGCGATCTAAAGTGGCGGAAGGAAGACGGCCAACGCGATGAGCGCCAGTCCGAATGTGATGTTGATGACGGCTTTGATGTGCTTGGGTTCGACTTCGATAAACTCGCGAGCCCACTGTGGCACGCGCTTGCTGCGAAGGATTTGCATGCCGCTGCCGATGGTCAACAAAGCAAGACCAACCCCAATCACACGTCCCAAACCGTCAGCCCAGCCAACCCACCAGAAGAACAAGATGAAAATCGCGCCTGCAATTCCAACGTATGGACCGACGTCGACGAGGTCGTTGAGGTCTTCGGTTTGCTTGAGCGAGTGGTAGATTTGCTTGGCATTGTTATGCACGTCCTGCCAATAGATCGTGGCTCCGCACTCCGGACAGTGTTGGCTGGAAATGCCGGTCAAGTTGTATTCACATTTGGTGCAGACGGGCGGTAGCTTTTCGTTCCAGTCCCGTCCGATGTAACCTCGATTCATGATGCCTTTACCAAATGCAGAAGATTGTTTGGTCGCGGTGGTTCACTAGAACGTGCTCAACCCCACGACCATGCGAAGCGATCCTTGAAGTGGTGATAATACAATCCGATGCACTGCATCGCCACGATGAAGCAGTAAACGTTGACGATCCAAAGAATGGTTGCAACTGCCCATTGATTTCCACCCAGCGCAGCGGTGGCTGACTCCATCGCAAACTCCAGCACCCAAGTCATTCCGATCGCAATCGCGAGAACCGAGCAAGTCACCAGATAGGGTACGAATGTACGGAACACCGTGAGGAGAACTTGATCGGGACGCGCAAAGCAGGAAACCCCGCCAAGGGCAATGACGAGCATGGTGATTGGCCAAAAGAAAACGCCGATACCGAGGGTCACAGCAATTCCCAGGGTCGTAACTTGGGTGATCCCGACGCTGAACATGTAAACATACAAAGGGGACATCACGATGAGCGATGTCGCCACCATCTTAAAGAACGGCGCGATCATGTCTTCATACATATCGCCAGAGAGGCCAATGTCGGGAAGGTCGGTGTCGCCGCTGGATGCGTTGATGACCACGTTGAAAAAGAACGCGGCGAGCAGTCCTTTGATAATGATGTACGGAATCCACATCAGGCACGTAAACGTCAGCATGTCGACGCCAGCATTCATTGCGGCGAGAATCATTACGAAGATGAATGAAATAAAGTTGCCAGCGTCCGCCACGAAGATGGCGCTACCCGCGCAACTCTTCAAGTAACTGCCAATCCCACCGACGTGTGCCAACTTTCCTTTACGGGAGGAATCAGATTCCTCGATTGAAGCGGGGGCGATACGCCGACCCGATTTCAGATCATGCCCGCAGTGGACGCAAATGTTGGCGGAAGCATCCAAGTGCTCTGAGCATCTTGGGCACTTCAATTCGCTGTCTGTTGGTGTGGACGTTGGCCGAGTATTCAGGTCGTCGTCCATGAAGGTTAGGTTTTCGCCATCGACGCTTGGCGTGGCAGTCGTTTGTTCGAGTTCAAATTCACCGAATGACTCATGCCCGCTCGCAATCGCGGCCGCCCCCGCCAAACCGGAGGCCCCGGCCTCTGAATCACTTGCGACGAATGTCAGCGTGAATTCGCCGACGGTTAGCCGGTCGCCACTGCATAGTTCGTGCGATTGAATCTGCTGGTTGTTGACAAAGAGTCCGTTGGTGCTGTTTTGATCCATCGCGTGCCAGTGGCCATGCGCCGGAACGAGTTTGAAATGTTCGCGCGACACGGAGTTCGAGCGGAGTCGAAGGTGCGCCGTTGGCGTCTTACCGACAGTCAGTGGACGATTGCCTCCAAGGTGAACGTGTTCGCCGATGCGTTCCGGTCCAGCCTCAATGACGAGGCGGTGTGCGAAGGACGCGTTGTCATCGGCGATGGCCGCGACGGCGCGAATGTGCGTCTGGCAGTTGGGGCACGCAAAAAGCGACCCGAACTGCGTACCGGGGATTTTGAGACTCTGATTGCACTGGCATCGCAGCGTGGCCATGGTTGTTCTGCCCAATGGGTGAGGTATCTGCCACTCACTTTAATACATTGGAGGCCAATCATGCAGTTACAATCGTGGGGCTAGTTTGGAACGCATCAGGGAGGAAATGGGAGCCAAACAGTGCGGGCGCAAAAAAAGCGTGGCCTAACTGGCTTAGGTCGGGGTTCACCAGCCAGGCCACACGACAACAAACTTGGGATTTCAGGATTCACTGGCGACCCGCAATCGGTTGGTTCGCCAGATTCTCCAGAATTTCCAGATATCCCCAGAACTTCAAGATATCTACTGTCTGCTCGGGTTCATGCCTCGCGAACGTGGATGATCCGGTTTGACAGAATCCGAAAAAGACGTGGGGTTGCCGGTGCGGATGTCGCATTGGAATCGCGCGGCCCAGCGACTCTTCCAAAAGTTGCGACTTAAAAACCAAAGGGTGAATTGTGTACGCGCCGACCCGACTCTCGTCTGAATGAATCATCGACGGTGTGATACGGGTTGGTCTAATCGAGAAAGCGCGCAGCGTGCCAACAGTGTGGCACTCTCGATTGAGATTTTTGGGTGGGTGCTGTTTGTGACTGTGATGCTAGGTTATCGGCATAGTTTGCGTAAAGCAATTAGCCTTTTTTGACCTTCAAGTGTTTGAGCGCCGCCGCTTCGGTATCTTTGAAAACGAAGAGCTTTTCGAGGCGGGTGATCTTGAAGATCTTGCGCACTTCCGGCTGAGCTCCGGAGAGGATGAGCTTGCCTTTGATCTTCTTGATGTTCTCGTTCACGGGGATCAACACGCCAAGGGCGGCAGAGCTAAGCTGGCGAACTTTGGTCATGTCGAGGATCATGCGGCGGCACGCCTTCTTGTCGACCATGTGGAAAAGTTCTTCGCGGATGCTGTCGATCTGCTGGGTGTTGACGATCGACGATTCCGTGAAGGTGACGACGGCAACATCTTCGACATGTTCCACGAGCAGACGGGATGCTTGCGGCATGGTGACTCCCCAATTGACGTTGGACCAAAATTGTGACCGAGGATATTCTCGATCTGACGCGCAGGGAGCCTAGCTCAAAGTCTTTGATTCTGCGAGGGGAAAGGACCATAAAATAAGTCCTACGGTGAGGTTAGGAGCGGTCTTAGTAGAAGCCAGGGCAAGGGCCACTCGCAGTCTTTCGCAATGCGTGTCGCCGAAATCCTGCGCACTTTTCGACAATCCGTCCCATTCGTCATTCCCGCGGAAGCGGGAATCCAGGGGTTTCATGGCGTTTATCGCCTCCTTCTGGACTCCCGCGTCCGCGGGAGTGACGACGACGGTGGCGGGGCACCCCGAATTTGCCTCGAACATACCTCGTATATGGGCGATTTTCGCTCTATTCCATTACTCGGCTGGCCTTGACGTTAATCGGGCGTTTTGTACGATGCGGGGCTCTGTTTCAGAAAATAGTGATTGCTCGTGGTTTTTGTTTGGATTGATGCAGATATGCCCACAGGACGCGCACCTTCATATATGGCCCGCAACGAGACCTTTCACCCCGAATGGCATCATGTTGATGCCACCGGTCAGGTGATGGGACGCTTGGCGGTTAAGATTGCAACGGTGTTGATGGGCAAGCACAAGCCCACCTATACCCCGCACGTGGACACCGGTGATTTCATCGTCGTGACCAATTGCGAGAAGGTGAAGCTGACCGGCAACAAGCTGGCTGCGATGCACTACGATCGATACACCTACCATTCCGGCGGTTTTAAATCGGATACGGGTGAAGAGTTGATGGAAAAGCACCCCGAGCGCATCCTGCGTTTCGCGGTCAAGCGTATGCTGCCGAAGAACGCGCTCGGTCGGCAGATGCTTAACAAGTTGAAGATCTACGCGGACGACAATCATCCGCACACCGCCCAGCAGCCGAAAGAGTGGTCGTTCTAGCACAGTTTATCGCAGCCTCTTGCGGCTGTGTTTGATTTGAATTTGATTGGAGAAGATGTTCGTGGCTGATTCACCTACACCTCAAGATGCACCTGCCGCGTCGGAAGAATCCGTTGCGGTGGTTGTTGCGGAAAAACCCACTGTTTCGTCGTTGACCCATGAGTGGACGGCACCCAAGCCCAAGGCAGGGGGTTATCACTGGGGAACCGGTCGTCGCAAGAGTTCGATTGCCCGCGTGCGTATCAAAGAAGGCACCGGCAAATTCGTCATCAACGGCCGCGATGTCGAGAAGTATTTCCACCTGGAGCGCGATCGCAACACGATCGTTGCACCATTGGATGCAACCGATACCCGCAAGCGCGTCGATGTATTCGTGAACGCCACCGGTGGTGGTACGACGGGTCAAGCCGGCGCGATCGTGCTGGGCATTGCCAGAGCGCTTAAGCTGGCCAGCGCCGAGTACGAGGCATTGCTTCGTGACGGTAAGTTTCTCACCCGAGATGGTCGACGCGTCGAGCGTAAGAAATACGGCCGTCGAGGTGCCCGTCGCAGCTTCCAGTTCTCGAAACGCTAAACGCGAAACGATGGCGGCCATCTGTCGCGCCATTTGCAACTTATTACACACATAGCCCGTCTTTATGGCGGGCTTTTTTTGTTTTTATATTGCGTCGATAGGTCCACTTGAGCAGACTCATTTCCGTCGGGATTTCGATCGGGCCAGACTCAACCTTGGGAGAACCTGCGTTGCAAACCTATTCGACAGACAACTTGCATCTGGATCGAAATGCCCGAGAACGGCGCAGCGCTTTCACGCTGGTTGAACTTCTTGTGGTGGTGTCGATCATCGCGCTGCTCATTTCAATATTGTTGCCGTCGCTGTCGAGGGCGCGCAAGCAGGCCAAGAGCCTGTTGTGCCTATCAAATCAACGGCAGCTTGCCCAGGGCTGGCACATGTACGCGAGCGAGAATAATGACATCTCGCTACCCGGTCGGTTCGCGAAACTCTCCGGTGGAACGAGCAATCCGGGGAACTGGTTCTTTGTGGGCAATGGCAAGAAGTATCGCCCCCGATGGGTGGCGACGATGGGGGAGCAAGTTGGGATTTACGCGTTCGACCAACCGAGTACAAGCGACGATCGGCAAGACTATAGAAACAAGGTCTACGCATGCCCAGCCGTCCCCAAGTGGATCGACGAACGCAACTATGCCTATGGATACAACCATCAATTCCTAGGCAACGGGCGCAAGAGCGAAGGGAAGTTTCACAACTTTCCAGTCAATCTGACGAAGATTCGCAGTCTTGCGGGTACCGTGCTGGGGGCGGATTGCCTCGGGACGGCTGCCGGCGTGGCACAACATGAGCGCAAGCCATACAACAATTCAGGCACAGACTACGCCGAGTTGGGCAATCACGGTTGGACGCTCGATCCTCCGCGATTGACGGATATGTCAGATCGTGGCACTGGTGACGACGACAGCCCACGAACAGCCGTCGATCCACGTCATCAGAAGCGAGCCAATGTTGTTTTCTGCGATGGGCACGCCGAAACCATGACGCCGCAGCGGTTGGGCTATCGTTATCGGGAAGATGGCGCTGCGATCGATTTGGAGGTCGTCGATGACATGCCAAGCAACGCGCTGTTCAGCGGAAACGCCCGCGACGACGATCCGCCGGTACTGCCCCGATTCCTGGATCCCGGCGGACCGGCGTAAGCGCCCGTGCAATCGAATTGTGCTCGTGTCAGCGCCGCCCGATATTTATTCCGCTAAGATAAAGGGGCTTCCCTGTTCGAACGATAGCAGGGTCGTGATTCCGCTGAGCGTTGTCCCCACATCTGGCGATCCGGATTCGATGTTAGCGTAGGTGCGCACTTGGCCGACGGCATGCACATAGGCGGTACCCTGAGAATCGATTCGAAGAAGATTCGGTATCCCGGCGAAGGAGATCAACGCATCCACATCGGTGTCGGTAAAATCATCGTTGACCCGCAATACTGATCCCGTGTCTCCAAGCCCAAACTGAAAATTTCTGCGTAGCATCCACAGTCGATTCTGACTGTCCACGGTGATGTCCTCTATTTCTCCAAAGTTCTCCCTTTCGAAATCGTTTTCCGTCAACGTACCATCGCGCGTGCTGGCGTTGGTGATGCGCGACACAACGGCATCGCGCACATAAAGCGTGTCATCCGTCCCTATCGCCAATGTAACTATGCTGCTAAAGGGGAGAATAATCGTTCTAACAGGACTCACGATTTCATCGAAACTCGCTTGCGATATCCCTTCGTACACATAGATTCGCTTGGGAGTGCGGTCGCCTTGCGGATCGAAGCTGCCTTGCGGATCATCGCTCGACACATAAAGCAGGTCGCGCTGCCGGTCGACCGCCATTTCGATGGCTCCGTCAGACTCGTCAAACGGGTCCTCAAGGATTGCGGTCCGCACCGGTTGCTGTACGCCATCGAGCCGTGTCGCATCTGCATAGACGTTGACAAAAAACGAATCCGGATCTTCGCAGTCTCCAGCAGATCGAGCCAAGACCAGCAACTCTCCTGCGGCATTGATCCCGAGCCTAGCCAATTCGTCCGTCGTGGTAAGACAGGAAGGATCTCCTTCCAGAAACATTCCAGGCGACAACGTTTCATCGCTCTCAGAAGAGATAAGAGAACCTTCAATTCGGTATGTCGAAATCCCACCCTCAAAGGTCGCCATCTCCCCCAGGGTAGCGCCTGAGGCGATGATTCGTGGCCCCGTGATCTGGCTGGAGGTACCTCCCTGCCCCGAACCGCCCCCGCCATCTGAGTCGCCATTGCCCTGGTCTGTTCCGCCACCGGGCACAACGGCCACATTGCAACCAACCGAAATTGAAACCAACAAGATACTGCCGAAGAGGATGCGTAACATTGGATAGTCCTTCCGTTGAACGGGAACCACATCGCAAGTTCTGATTCATTTCAAATGCTGAAGCACTTATCTTGAAACGGTATTAGTTGTCCGAACACGATGCCAGGGACTCGTAAAGTGGATTTGTGTCGAACTTGATCGGTTCGATGTGGAAGCTTGTTGGACTGCGGACGGCAATGAAATACCCCCGCCATACAAGAATGCTAAAATCCACCTCACCGTTGAAAGTCGCCCCGGTCAATCTCGGACAACTACAATCGGGTTCGTCGAGTGGGCAGCCGGGCCAATCATCCGCTACCGTGAGCTGAAACGTATGGGAGACTGCCCCGCCGTTCGCGCCTTCGGGCTTGGTGAAGCGCCATTCGCCCGACGCCGCACAGGTCATTTCGATTCCCGGTGTGTCATCCGTAGGGCCCTGCCAGCGCACCAACGACCTGTCCTCGCGATTAATCGCCGGCTCGCCATCTACATAGATGGGCGTTGCACTCTGTGAGTCACAGCGGCATAGCGCTTCACACCTCGGGCACACTGCCGACATGAATACCTCGATCGATTGCGAAGTCTCTATTCCCTCCGATGGAAAATTGTAGGTCACCTCCACGAAAACATCCTGGCCGCCCAAGATCACATTCGACGAAACGTTGACATCCATATCGTCACCGAAGCTGTACCCCTCGTCGACGAAGTCCGGGCATGGATTGTCTTCTTTCTTGTTGCTGCGAATCTTTGCGCTCGCCGTTCCGAGTAATGTGCCGTTCGCATCGACGACGCGCACCGTCACGGTGTCGATGGTGCCGCCACCAACCACTGCGGATGGTGTCGTGGAATAAGTCACGGTCGATTCTGTCGTCGTCAGCACGCTCGCTTCGTCGTCCAGCGCCGTAAAGAACCCGCCGATGCCCGCCGACGAGGTCCACTCATAGGTGAGCGGTTCTGCCGGGCTGCCGGCGACTGAAGCAGTCAGATCGACAAAGGGATAGTTCTCAGTGACGCGCCCGGGCGAAGGCGTGATCTTCACTGCGCCCGTTTCCGCACTCCAAATCGCGACGTCATCGGAAACTCTGAGATTGCTCAGCAGGCGGGTTACATTGTCATTGTCGAAAATGCTGAGGACCGCGCTACGAACGTTTGTCGCTCCTGCAAGGTTCTTCATGTGCGCACTGACTTTGGTCGCGCTGATATCCCGATTTAACTCTTCGCCGTATGCGGCTATCAGCACCGCGGTCAGGTCTTCGCGAAAGGCGCGGTTACTTGCCCAACGCTCAAGTACGACCTCGATCGCTTCGAAGTAGCCGTCTTCCGTATGCAGCGAGACACCCGCGCCGTCAAGGATGGGTTCAATCAGTTGGCGCATCGTCCGTGCGACTGGCGCCTGATCGTCGAACGGAACAGCACTGCCGACTCCCATTCCAAACAGTTCCGCCAAAGGCATCATGAACTTGAGAACGAACATGTTGATCCGTTGTTCCTCGAGCAGTTCCTGCCATTCCGAACGAATCGCGGCATAGCGCGACGGATCGAGCAATGCGGAGTCAACCCCATCGAACGACGGGCCCAGCACAACCAGATCGTAGTAGGTTCGCGTTGCGCCCTCGCGCGCGGGAATCTCGATCGGCCCGGTTTCGGTAGGCTCCCAAACGGCTGATGTTTCCGTATTGAATAGTGTGCTGAGGTGGATGCCGCTAATAGTAAGGGTGTTCCCTCCGGATAGCTCGAGAGGATCGCCGATGGGCTCCACGACCGGCAACTCGACATACTCCCCGGTCGCATTGTCGTAACCGGTTTGCACGCGATACAAAACCGCCGGCCGGCGATGATGGTTGACCACGGAAAGTTGTGGGGCAGATGAGTCGAGAAGAAGGCTAATTCCGGATTGCAACGTCAACGGATCGACGACCAGGAAGGGATCACCCGGAGCGATAATTCTCGAACGCAAGGGCTGGCTCTTCGCGAAGGACCTTCCAAACGCTTCACCCGAAACCATTGCCTCCAAAGCCGCAGCGAGAGACGTGTTGATCGCATCGCTGCCGTTTGTAATGGCCAACGGATCACTCCTCATCTCCTGCGCGATAACGTTGGCGAGTTCGTCGCATACATCCAACTCACTGATTTCGAGAAGGATAAAGTATAGCTCGTCCGGCGGAAGCGCCCATCCGCCCATCCCCAGGTAGATTAGCGCTGTGGCTGTTGTCTTCACGCTCACTTCTTCGTCGATGGATGAATTGATGAACCCAAACAACACGACGTTGTCGTTGGCATCGACGACGGACACCAACGACGGGCGCACCGAATAGGTCAACGTATCGAATCCGCCGTCGGCACCCACTGGCTGATCGTCCGCTCCCGAGACACCACGTAGACTCTGGAGTGAGAGATTCACGCCGCTTGGCAGCGTCACAATTGCGGACGCATACCTGGGCGAGTCGATTTCGGCGCGCACGCTTTCATCTGGACCGGTGATTTCGCTGACATCGATATCACCCCCGGCCGGACCATCGTCGATCGGGCCGCCGGTTCCCCCATTTCCAGCATCGCTGCCACCACCGCCGTTATTCGATCCGCCGTTTTGTGGCGTGCATCCTGAAGTCATCAACATGATCACAATACAGCCCGTAACGACCCAATGGCTCATTTTCGGAATCCCCATTACTGGTTGAAAGAATGGCATGTGGTTTACCCTGCTAAATGGTTCCGTCTTTATTGCCAACCGCTGCTTCGCTGCAACGACATTCTTTGAAGGACATGACCATCAAAGCAGTCGGCTGTCAGACGACTACTCTTATATTTGTTCTGTTGTGCCTCGTAGAGCTAAACCTTCGATCAGACGATAGTTGTCTTGCCGATCAGGTTGTCGAGGACGATCAAAACCTCGGGAGTCGCTGATCGGGCGATGCGGATGTCAACGTTTTCATTCCACCAAGATAAAGGGTGTGCTCTTTTCGACATCGACCATGAACGTCCCTCCGGTGGGCATTGTTTCCACATCTGCCGATCCGGATTCGATGTTGGGGTAGATGCTCAGTATTTCGGAGCCGTATACATAGGCAATACCCTGAGAATCGATTTGAAGGAAGTAATCAGTATTTGAGGACTCGGTGGGTGGTAAAGAAATCGACACATCCAAATCAGTGTCGGTGAAATCATCGTTGATCCGCATGATTCTTCCGGTGCTGAGTATCAGCCATAATCGATTTTGGCTGTCTAAAGTGAAATGCTTAACGGGGGAGACGTCCGGATTCTCGCCAAAACTCATCGTTTCGATATCGGCATCCGTAAACGTACCATCGCGCGTGCTGGCATTCGTGATGCGATGCACATCGACACCTCGCTGCACATATAGCGTGTCATCCGTACCCATCGCCATGGTTGTTATGCGGAAGCGTATGGCTGCGAGGATGGGGCCGGGGAGGATAATTGTTCGAACCGGACTTACGACATCATCGAAGCTCGGTTGCGAAATATTGTCGAACACATAAATCCGCTCAGGACCGGCTACGCCTGGCGGAGGGTCGCTCGACACATAGAGCAGGTCGCGCTCCCGGTCGATTGCAATTTCGAGGGCATTGTCAAACCTGTCACGCGGACCTTCAAGGCTCGCAATCCGCACCGGTTGTTGTTCGCCATTGAGTCGCGTCGCATCTGCATAGACGTTGACAAAATATGAATCTTGCGAGTCGCAGCTTCCAGTCAAAAACCCCAAGGCCAGCAGCTCGCCCGCGGAATTGATTCCATACCTAGCACGATCGTCCCCAGTGTTCAGACAGGAAGGACTTCCATCCAGAAACATGCCAGGTAAAACTAGTTCCGGAATTTCAGGCGACTGCGTTTGATCGCTCGGAAAATCTTCAAGACGGAATGTCGCTATCCCTCTCAAACTAGTGGAGATATCCTTCTTTAAATTGCCTGATGTGATGATCCGTGCCTCCGTGATCTGGCTGGAGGTGCCTCCTTGTCCGCCACCACCACCGGGAACCACAGCCATGTCGCAACCAACCGAAATTGAAACCAGCAAGATACTGCTTAAGAGAATGCGTGACATCGAATGTCCCTTTCATCATATTTGATCTTGCGTAGTGACTCGAGACTGAATGGATTGCAGAAGGTGGCACGTCAACGGATGGCACCTCGTCGGTTGACCTTAAAGCACCGAGTCCAAGCAGGATCATCGTCAGGGACGACATCGCGGCTGCCCCCATTCGAGACTTACCGGGTTGGCAGGTATTTCTGAAATAATGAACTAGAAATCTGTGAGATGGGCACAAAAAGAACGCTCCAAGGGTCACTGGTGGCCCTTGGAGCGTTCACATTGGTTTCACTTAGGATGCGTGGATTTCGGTCGGTCTAAATCGGCCGTCCGATTCGGCGGCGATTGTATTTGAGACCACCGAAGCCGAGAACCATCATCATGAGCGTGGCGGCTCCTCCTGCTCCGCATCCGAGTCCGTTCGCACAGCCGTCGGTTTCGCCGTTGTCGTCATCGTTGGGGTCGGGACTGATTAATGCGCATCCGACCGAGTTGACTTCGTAGCCCTCTGGCGTCAGTGCGCATTCGTCAATCGAATCGGGTACGCCGTCACCATCGCTGTCCGGATCGTCGACTGAGTCGTTGTCACCATCGCCATCGCCTCCGTCGCCCGAGCCACCATCGCCGTCATCCGGAGTCTGACCGTTGGTATCGACGTCGTCGCCGGGACCGGGCTGAGGATCAGGATCGGGATCGCCATCATCAAGTTGCGAGTCCGAGCAACCGTCTGCGTCGGCTTGTTCGTCCGACGGTGTGTTGGGACAAGTATCAACGTCATTGGTCACACCATCGCCGTCCGAGTCGAGTTGCGATGCGGAGCAACCAGCCGCATTAACCGTTTCGCCGGATGGCGTGTCGGCGCAAATGTCTGCATCATTGAAGACGCCGTCATCGTCGTCGTCCAGTTGCGACTCGCTGCAGCCGTTTTCGTCTACGGCTTCGCCCGTTGGCGTGTCGGCGCAATCGTCGGAGCCATCGGCAACACCGTCACCGTCGCCGTCTGGTGGAGGTCCGCCTCCGCCGCCACCACTGCTGGCTTGGCATGTGTCGGTCGCTTCGTCGCAGCTTTGACCGGGTAGACACGTGTTGCCAGGTGATTCGCAAGTGCCGGCGTTGCACACTTCGGCGCCGTTGCAGAACAAACCGTCATCACATTCGGCGTTGGTGGTGCAGCCTTCGCATTCGTCGGGTACGCCGTTGGAATTGGCATCAGGCGAAGTGCCGCCGGCAATGTCGTCCAAGTCGCCGACGCCGTTGGTGTTGCAGTCAGGTTGTTCGCAGGTATCGGTGGCTTCAACGCAAACTTCGCCAAGCAGGCATGGATCGCTGCCAGCATCGCAGGTGTCTGTGTTGCACGTCTCCGCACCGTTGCAGAATAATCCGTCGTCGCAATCGCCATCGACGACGCATTCATCGCATTCGTCGGGAACGGTGTTGGCGTTCGCATCGTCGCTGGTCGCGCCGGCGATGTCGGTGGCGTCTCCGATGCCGTTGTTGTTGCAGTCGTTGCCGATCGGCGAGCAGGTATCGGTCGGTTCGTCGCAGGATTGGCCGACCGCACAGGGAATCGCCCCCGCAACGCAGCGGTCCACATCGCAAGTTTCTTCACCATTGCAGTAATCGCCATCGTTGCAGTCGCCATCGACGAGGCATTCGTCGCATTCGTCCGGAACGCTGTTGGCGTTGACGTCGTCGCTGGTCGGTCCGGCGATGTCGAGGCTGTCATCGATGCCATTGGAGTTGCAATCGGTGTTGATGACGCAGACGTCGCCGCCTTCGTCGCAGATTTCGCCACCAGAGCAAGGATTTGTTCCGGCCATGCAAGTATCGGTGTCGCAGGTTTCAGCACCGTTACAGAAGAGGCCGTCGTCACAATCTCCGTCACCGGTGCATTCGTCGCACTCATCCGGAATGCCATTGACGTTGGTGTCGTCGCTGGTCGCGCCGGCAATGTCGGTGGCGTCACCGATGCCGTTGTTGTTGCAGTCGGCCCCGGTCGGTGGGCAGGAGTCGGTGCCTTCGTCACACGTCTGACCGGTAAGACAAGGATCGGTACCGGGTACGCAGGTATCGACGTTGCAGGTTTCAACGCCCGTGCAATACATCCCGTCGTCGCAATCCGCATCGAACACACATTCGTCGCATTCGTCAGGAACGCTATTGGCATTCAAATCGTCGCTGGTGCCGCCGGAAATGTCGGTGGCGTCGGCGATGCCGTTGTTGTTGCAATCGAGGCCATCCGGATCACAGGCGTCGGTCGTTTCGTTGCAGACCTGCCCAGTACCGCATGGATCGCCGCTCGATTCGCACGTATCAACATTGCAGGTTTCGACGCCAGTGCAGAACATGCCGTCGTCGCAGTCGCCGGCAGTCACGCACTCGTCGCATTCATCCGGAACGCTGTTGCCATTGACATCTAAACTGGTTCCGCCTGAGATATCTGTCGAATCGCCAACACCATTGGAGTTGCAGTCTGATCCGTCAGCAAAACATACATCGAAGTCTTCGTCGCACAGCTGTCCGGGTTGACATGGATTCGATCCGAACTGGCAGACGTCGACTTGGCATATTTCAAATCCGTCACAGTACAGGCCGTTGCTGCAATCAATGTCGAAAACACACTCGTCGCATTCATCGGGGATATTGTTGTTATTAAGGTCCGGGCTAGAACCGCCCGCAACTTCTTCCTGATCATCGATTCCGTTGCTATTGCAGTCGGGCGGTCCAATTGCTTCGCAGACACCAACATCGTCAAGCAAAATGCCCTCTTGAAACTCATCGACAATGATGACGAAACGAATGTCAATGCTCGTGTTCATCGCGGCTGGTGGCAGTGGCAATTCCTCGACGGTGGTCAAGGTGTTGGTCAAATCAAATTCGTCCAACTGCTGCCAAACGCCGCCACTAGTTCGCCAGTCCACTTGTAGAAGATCGTTTGCTTCGGCATTGCCGTTGCGGGCTTGCCATATGAATGTGACCGCAGGGTCGGTCAGGCTGGATGTGTCGATATTCGATTGCGTAAGGCTTGCAGGTGCAATGCCGGTCCCAACGACATCTACGAAACTGAATGGAAAGGATGAAGTCAGAAGGATTTCAGGCGCAAGCGACTCAACCTCGACCCATCCGAAACCAACGGTACTGCTGTCCGGTCGTTGGAAGTCGTCGAAGAATGCGCATTGCGCGGACGCTTGATTGGCGAATCCGATGACGGCTGCAATGGCGACTAGCAGCGATGCCCGAAACACGTTGGTTGTTTGCCCGAATGTTGACATAATGACCTCTCAT
>BQJS01000022.1 GCA_021604825.1 Phycisphaerae bacterium
GCGCCAATCGAAACAATCGATCATCTCGGACAAGTCGACATCACCTGCCCGCGCTGCAAGATTCAGCAGTCGCTCGACCCTGGCAAGAATCAATGCGCCCACTGCGAGCTGAAAATCGAAATCAATTTCGAGGAACCGCGCTGCACGAATTGCGAATACCTACTGGTCGGCCTGACGGGACAAACCTGTCCCGAATGCGGAAAACCAATCGTGATCATGACGCCATGAGCGCAGAATCGCACGGCCAGCGATCATTTATATCGAAGGCGTGCCACTGCTCTGTGAGCAGTGCTGAAATTTGGAGTCGATCGCAGAGCGCACTGCTCATAGAGCAGTGGCACAGTTGCGATTTCTCGCTCGCTTTCAGCGAATGGTAACATCACCTACTCGTCTTCTTCTGCTACCTTTTTCGTCGAAAGCAGCGCGACTTGAGCCGCGTCATCTTCTACCAATAGCAACCCAACAAGCATGCCATCTTTCCGCGCGATCACCGGCGCACCGTGCCATACTTCGTCCAGCCCGAGTGCCGAATCGATTCGCCATTTGCCTTCTTCCTCGGTCAACCGCGAAGCCGCTAAGGGCAATGGCTTGGATGCCGGGTCGGCGAACACGAGGCAGTCTTCCGGTACGGTGGCATTTCGGCGCTTGGCGGACGGCCACACCTTGTTGCTCACTCGTTCAGGTAGAACTGCCAACCCTCCGACGTACGCCTGATGATCACCCTTTAGCGCGATCGACTTTCCGGCAATCTCGATCAACACTTCGTCATCGCCCGCGCCCTCGCCGGGTGCGAACAAGTCGGCTGGCCCGAGCAATCCTGACTTGGTTTGCAGCACCCAACCCTGATGCGAACGATCTGATTTGATCCAGCGCCCTTCTTTCCAACCGATCACCGCCCGCATCGGCGTGGGCATCGTTGCGCCGGCAGGCAACAGCGAACTTCCGATCGGTATCGCCGGTTCCCATGCGAGCCATTCTTCATCGGCATCGTCCGCTAGCCTAAACCGATGCCCGTTGCGCACGACTTCGCCGGCAAATGGTGGTGTCGCCAAACCCACCCCGCCGGCAAGCAATGATTCGATTGACTCGGTCTGTATGCTCATCCCGCGAATGCCGAACGTCGCATCGATTCCACCGGCATTCCAGAATTGCGTCTCCGGTCGGATCAGGCGAACGTATGGTTTGTGAATGCGAACCCGCGCTTCGACGCTCGCGCTATCGCTCGCCAATCCCACCGAAAGGATCGTTCCAACCTGCACCTGTCGATACAGCACCGGAGCGCCGGCACGCAAGCTACCACGACGCGGCGTCGCCAGGGTGATCTCAAGGTCGCCCGGTTCGATCGACTCCACAAACGGCGGATCATTCAACCCCACAAACCGGTCACTCGGCGGGCCATCGCCGGGAATGACCGCCAAATAGCGCGGGCCGACGATCGTCTCCAACCCGGCCACGCCAGTCACATCAAGCTGCGGACGCACCACCCAAAACCGACTGCCTGCGCGGGCGAGTCCGGAAGCATTCGAATGCAAAGCCGCCTCGATCTCGATGCCGTCGAGGTTGCGACCAAGTACCACCGAGCGAATCGTCCCCACCGCGATTCCGCGATAGCGCACATCATCGCCTGCCCGCAAGTCATAACCTTCGTCGAGGTGAATCGTGATGACGGTTCCGCGAAGGTACCACGCCCGATACCCAATCCACCCGACCAAAATCAGCGCGAGCAGTGGAACGATCCAGATCAGCGAAGACCGACCCTCCGGCCGCATCACGGCGCTCGGCAGTTCAGTCGATCCGTTGTCCGCGTTCTCTTGACTTGACGATATGCTGTTGTCTTCGGAACTCATGAATCGCTCGCGGTAATTGAATTGCAGTCCGTATCGGTCTCAGCCCACAGACTATGCGGATCAAAGGCAGCCGACGCGAGCAGGCTCAACACCACGCACGCAGTAAACGCCAGCGCTGCTGGCCCGGCAGACACCTCCACCATATCACCCAATTTCAGCACGGCGACCAAAATCGCGACCAGCAGCACATCCAACATGCCCCATCGGCCGGTGAACTCAACAATGTGATACGTCAGCGCCCGATGTTCCCGCCGCATCAACAAACCCCCAGCTGACAAGATCAGGAGCGACAGCAACTTGCCCAACGGAAGCACGATCGAACAGAGCAAGACCACCACGCCAACCAACACGTGCCCGGTGGATAGCAGCGTCGCGGTGCCTTCAAGAATGCTCGCATCGTTGTGATGACCGAATTGATCAACCCGAATCATCGGCAGGCATATCGCCACCGGGTAAAGCACCAAACCCGCCAGCGCAAGAGCAGTCGTCCGCCGATTGCACTGAAGCGCCCCCATCCGCCGGTGCAACCGCGTGTCACAGCGACTGCAGCAAGCCCGCATGCGCGGGGGTATCTCACCGATCCGATGCACCAGACCGCAACAAGGACAAGCGGCTAACGAATTGCTCTTGGCGTGTGCATTCATCGACATGACTCTTACCGTAGGGTGGGCTGTGCCCACCACAGTTCGTACACCTACGACATGGTGGGCACAGCCCACCCTACGAACTTAACAATGCGCTGGATGCTTCAACTCGAAATCCAAAAGATCCTTGATCCGCTTGTTGCAAACGCGCTTACCCAACGACTCATCTTCTGACGGTCTCCAATTAATCACGGGCAAGTCGTGCTTCGCCGCAATGCTATCGTAGAATTCCTGGCGGGTCACCGGTTGATCGTCGCACAGATTCAAGACGCCATGATGTGGCACATCCAACAATGACGCGAGCGCCCTACTGATATCATCAAGATGAATCATATTGACGTAGCCACCACCATCCGATCGCGTCGTCCCCGCGCTGCGCCGCACGAAATCGACCAACGCGCGACCGGGGCCATAAATCCCCCCCAACCGCACCACCGAGACATTCGCCCTTCCGTCAGCCGCGGACTGCTCAAGAAGAACCCGCTCGGTCTCGACGAGAATCTTCCCGTTGTCCGTTGTCGGCGCGACGGCGCTCTCTTCATCGACCCACTGCCCATCGTCCTGCGCGTACACACCGGTCGACGATGTGTAGATGACGCGACGGATATCATTCGCATTGACCGCGGCGATCACACTGTGCGCTGCCGGCACGTACACATCTCCATAAGGACGCGACCGCCCCGCGCCCACGCAAAGATATATTGCATCGCAGCCCTTCGCGGCTGAACAAACGGCGCCGGCGTCGGACGCGTCTAGTTGAATCGGTTCAATTCCACACGCTGCAATCTCGTCGAGGCGTTGCGTGGATGTTGTCGAACCCCGCACCTTTATCCCTCGTTGCACGAGCGACCGGCCAATCGCCGACCCGACGTATCCGCAACCAACAATCAAGACGTTTTGACAACGAGTGTCACTCATGAGATCAAATCCAATTCAACTCCACGCCGCACTCACATTGCCAATCGAAGCGAGGCACTTTGTTTCCAAAATATTACCAACGAATCAACACTGAGTTTCCAAAATTCGATTCGCCTCGCGTTGCTTGTTTCGTCGCTCTCAGATTGCTATCTTGATCGTATCCGATATGTGGCAAGATAACTGTCTGAATTCGTAAGTGTTAACCCGCCCGAAGCGCTGCGCAAGCGGTTTTTCTGTGCTGCCAAGATCGCAGCGACACCACGAGCTCGGATTTCCCAATTCCACGATTAACCGATTAGACGAATAACCCTAGTGAACCAAAACGACCAGCGGAGCCCCAACATGCAGAACCCCCGAATTTCCGTTCTATGCAGCACCCTCTTATTGATGGCATGCCTCAGCCCGACAACCAGCGCCGAAGTCGTTTGGACGGCGTCGGAAGGCATCACGTCAATTTCATTCGACCAGGAAGCACTCGCACAATTGGGTCTGCGGGTGAACCGATCCAACAATTCGAGTTCTGCCAAGCCGCTCGGTCGGGCAATCCTTGACCTTGCGTCGAATGACGAGATCAGGCTTTCCAGTGAAAACGGTTCGCTCAAATCGTTCGACACCAATCGCTTTGAGCACGACGACGGGATCCATATATCGAGAGGCGATCTCGAATCGTACGTCTTAGACATCCGCTTGAACCTGCCGTCATCCATTCAGCTGCTTAATCGGGGCAATGGCTCCAGAAGCAGTCGCCCCGCGTTTGAATTGAACCCGATCAAGATCGGTTTCGATGTCAAGCGCCATAAACTGCTCGCCGAAGGCATGGAAGTCGTCATCAGCGAAGCGCTCGCGAATCAACTCAACGATGCAGCGCTCGCGGGACGATCTATTGGCTCGTTTACCATGGAAGTCGACCTGGCATGGATGGGTGGCGACGCACCTGCACCGCGGCCCATCGATGACACCGCCCGCGGTGGTAATGGCGGCACCGTTTGTGATGGCCCCGGTGTGGACGTGATCGTCGGCGACCTGCTCGACGTCAGCAATTACTCCAGCCTCAACGGCATGGAAGCATTCGCAGTGGGCACAACATCGTGCAACATCGGAAGCGAGAACCTGCAATGGGTATCCAGCACCAACGAACACCCGGTCATTGCCCAGAACATGTATCGCCTTAATAACGGCCGCTACGAACAAGTCGGACAGAGCTGGCTCAAACATGGGTTCACCGCACTGACGCAAGACATTTGCGGTTGCGGATGCAGCGGACAGGGCGGAAGCGTCCTCGGTGTTGGCTGTTCCGATCCGTACTGTTGCGGCCTCAACGGTGGACAGACCCGACTTGGACCGCGCTCAGATGTCAATGCCCACAACGGATTCTACCCGTACCCGTTCACGCAGGGCGATCAGGGCTCAACCGGCGACTCAACCTACAAACGCCTGCAAGTTCCGATCACCGACCTCGACCCAGCGCAGGACGGCGGCGGCACGTACTTCGTTGAAGGTCACTACATCGCTTCCGACGACGCAGCCGCCGGCAACGGTGACAACAACGCGTCGTACCGCGAAATCACCGTGTCAGGAAGTGGCACAAACTGGTCGATTGCCCTCGCCTCCACAACGCAGCGCGAACAACCCGGCATCCGCGCATGGCAGGACAACGATCCCTCGGTCGTCGAAACCGACGTACGCATTCCCAATGAAGGACTTGTGATTCTCGCCGCGAAATCCACCGATCTCGGCGGTGGCATGTGGCACTACGAATACGCTGTTCAAAACCTAAACTCCGATCGCTCAATCAGCACGTTCAGCGTCCCGATCGATCCGACCGCAACCGTCACGAACATCGGCTTCAAAGATGTTCACTACCACAGCGGCGACCCGTACGACCAGACCGATTGGCCCGGTTCCAAAGTGGGATCACAAGTTGTTTGGCAAACCGACGACTTTGGTACCAACCCAAATGCCAACGCGATCCGTTGGAGCACCATGTACAACTTCCGCTTCGATGCCGACCGCGCCCCTCAAGCCACGCAAGCCACGCTGGGCATTTTCAAACCCGGTACACCGACCGCCGTGCTGGCGGCTACCACCGGACCGATGGGGATGGTCGATTGCAACAACAACACCGTCGACGACGCAACGGACATTGCCAATGGCGACAGCCTCGATTGCGACAACAACAGCGTTCCTGATGAATGCCAGACGTTCCCAGACGTGCCGATCGCAACGATTCAGGTCGCCACCGGCCTCAGTTCCCCCGTTGGCGTAGCAGCCCCCCCAGGCGATCCCGATCGACTGTTCATCGTCGAACAGAATTCTGGACAAATCAAAATCTTGAAGTCTGGCTCGGTTTTGGGCACGCCTTTCTTGGACATCGGCACGCTCATCGCGAACGGTGGCGAGCGCGGCTTGCTCAGCATGGCCTTCCACCCGAATTATGACGTAAACGGCTTCTTCTTCGTCAACTACACCAACACCGCCGGCAACACGACGATCGCGCGGTACACCGTCTCGGGCGACCCAGACATCGCCAACGCGGGAAGCGCAATGCCGGTCCTGACGATCAACCAAGACTTCCCGAATCACAACGGAGGTCAAATCCAATTCGGCCCCGACGGCATGCTCTACATCGGCATGGGTGATGGTGGCGGTGGCGACGACCCGCTTGATCGCGCTCAGAATCTCGGATCGCTTCTGGGTAAGATGCTACGAATTAACGTAGACACGCTTCCCTATCAAATCCCATCTAGCAACAAATACGGCGATGAGATCTGGTCGGTGGGCTGGCGCAATCCGTGGCGATTCAGTTTCGATCGCCTCACGGGCGATATGTACGTCGGCGACGTGGGCCAGGACGCCCGCGAAGAAATCAGTTTTGAACCTGTTGGCGCGGACGGCGGCCTCAACTACGGCTGGGATTGCCGCGAAGGATTCATCGCAACACCAACGAGCAGCGGCACCTACGGCTGCGTGGCCACCGACCCGGACTTGATCGATCCCATCCTGGACGTGCGTCACAGCGGCGATCCGACGCACCCCGGTTTCATTTGCTCGATCATCGGCGGGTACGTCTATCGTGGCTGCGACATCCCATCGCTGCACGGCACATACTTCTACGCCGACTTCTGCGGCAATTGGATTTTCTCGATCAAGTACGACGGCGCAACCGTCAGCGAGCAAACCAACCGCACCTCCGAACTCGGACCGCTTTCATCGATCGTCGCTTTCGGTGAGGACGGCCTCGGCGAAATGTACATCGTCGCGGGCAGCAGCGTCCACAAGATCGTCCCGGTCGACACCACGCCTGTATGCGGCGATGGCAACCAAGACCCCGGCGAAGAATGCGACGACGGCAACACCACGCCGGGTGACGGCTGCGATGAGAACTGCGACATCGAGACCTCCGACGACTGTGTGAACGCATCGCCGATCTTCGACGGCCCGACAGTATATTCAACGGTCGGCGCGACAACCGATGGACCAGCCCACCCAGCCTGCGCCGTCGATGGCGATGGCGGCGTGACCGTCAACGACATCTGGTATACCTACGACGCCGAATGCACCGGCACGCTGACAGCCAGCACTTGTAACGCCGTCAATTACGATAGCGATCTGGTCATCTACGAAGGCACCGAATGCGGCGACCTGATCGGCAGCTTCCACGCATGCAACGATGACGGACCCGGGTGCTCGGGCTTTACTTCCATCCTTAACGCACCGGTTGTCGCCGGACAGTCATATCTGCTCCGCGTTGGTGGCTGGGCAAACAACGAACAGGGTTCAGGAACCATCACCCTCACCAACTCGGGAGCGGGCTGCGAAGTTTGCGAGACGACCACGGGTGATGGCGACGGGGATTGCGACATCGACCTGCACGATTACATGCAGATGCAGCAGTGCTTCACTGGCGACATCGGCAGCGGACCGCAAGTCTTCGGCCCCGGTTGCGCTTGCTTCGATACCGATGGTGATGGCGATGTTGATGTCAACGATTACACCGCGTTGACCGCAATGACCGGTCCGGATTCACCTGCTGCCGGCTGCACCGTTCCGTAACGGACGGTTGGCTTCGACGCGACAACCCGCCACACAACAACCGCGAGCCGTCACAGAAATGTGGCGGCTCGTTTTATTTCTGGCGATATACTGAAAGACAGATGAGCAAGCGCACCAACATTCCACTGAAAGTCGCCAAGCCACCGCGCCGACCCATCACGCGAGCGGGCAAGTGGCGGATGACCTCCCTCATCACCGTTCACGTGTTGATGCTTCTGCACATCGCCTATTGGCTCAAGTACGGCAGCACAATCACACCGGTCGAGCCTTCCGAATCGATGGAAACGCTCAAGACCGGCGCGGTCAATGCCGGCTTTATCTTCTTCGCGATCTCGATTCTGCTCACCCTAATCTTCGGCCGCTTCGTTTGCGGCTGGGCGTGCCACTTCGTCGCCTACCAAGACCTTTGCGGGTGGATACTCAAACGAATCGGCATCCAACCCAAACCGCTTCGCTCGCGCCTGCTGATGCTCGTGCCGCTTGGCATGGCCATTTACATGTTTGCCTGGCCCGTGATCTATCGCTGGTACGTCGCCACCATTGAACCAACGCGGATGGAGTTCGTCCCGCAGATCACCAGCGCATTTACAACCGAGCATTTCTGGGAAACGTTTCCCGGCTGGGTTTTTGCGATCCTCACGCTGACCGTCGCTGGCTTCAGCATCGTCTACTTCCTCGGCAACAAGGGCTTCTGCACCTACGCATGCCCATACGGCGGAGTCTTCGCCGTCGTCGAAAAAGCCTCACCGCTTCGCGTTCGGGTCAGCGACTCCTGCGTACAGACCGGCGAATGCACCAAAGCCTGCGGATCAAACGTGCGCGTCGCGGAAGAAGTTCTCGCGTATGGCATGGTCGTGGACCCTGGCTGCATGAAGTGCGCAGACTGCATTTCATCGTGCCCCACGTCCGCATTAAGCTTCGGCTTCGGACCCATCGCAATCGGTGCCGACCCCAAAAAGCCAGAGCCCGAATCAACCAAACCCTCGCGGCTACCATGGATCGAAGAGTTGATTCTCATCGGCGGATTCGGCGTGTTCCTCTTTGCATGGTGGGGACTCTATGGCCGCTTCCCGTTCCTCATGTCAGCCGGCATCTCAGGCATGTTCGCGTACGTGCTGCTGCAATTCGTGCGGATGATTCGCAGCACAGACGTTTCGTTTCAGAACCTCATACTCAAAAACGCCGGCAAATCGACGCTTGCGGGCAAGTGCTTTCTCGCGCTCGCAGCGCTGCTCTTGACCGCCACCGCACACAATGCCGCCGTTCAATACCAGAATTATGCCGCCACCTGGCACTACGATCGAACAGGTGTTGTCGATGACGTCGCGTGGACGCCGCAATTCAATCCACAGGCAAGCCTGCCCGCTTCGGCGGCAGAACATCGCGACAAAGCGCTCGAGCATTTCGACAAGCTGAAACGTTGGGGCATCTTTAGATTCCCCGACACCGACTACAAACTGACGTGGCTACACATGCTAAATGGCGATCTCGATGCCGCCGAGCAATCCGCCCGCAGCGCCGTCGATGCCCACCCCCATGTCGTGATGTTTCACGTCCAACTCGCTCGCGTGTCGCGCAAACGCGGCAAGTACGACGACGCCATCAAGAGCATCCGTCACGCACTAACGCTCGATCATTCGCAACACAATGTCGAACGCGAACTCGGACAGATCCTAAGCGAAGCGGGCCGCAAGGAACAAGCGCTCGAACATTACAAGCACATCCTCGAACACGCACCCAACGACGCCCAGGTTCATTACTACACCGGCGCACTCGCGCTCGATCTTCAAAGGTTCGCAGAAGCCGACAAGCACTTGCGAGAGGCCATCAAACAAGACCCCCAATTCGCCCAGGCCCGCGAGCAACTCGCACTGCTGCGTCTAAGTGCCCAGCGAATCGACGAGGCCATCGAACAACTAGAAGCCGCCATTAAGATCGAACCAACATTCGCCCAAGCCCAATACAACCTAGCCGTCGCCTACTTCATGAAACGAGAGTTCGCCAAAGCCATCCAACACGCCGAAATCGCCCAAAAACTAGACCCGCAAGACATCACGACCAAAAAGTTCCTGCAAATGCTGAGACAGCAAACAACGACCCCCTAGATCGCTAAGACTTCCAACATGAACAACGCACCAACACCGTCATTCCCGCGCACGCGGGAATCCAGAGGAATGTGAGGGGCTTATCAAAAACAAGCCAATCATGGCATAAACGAGCCAATGAAAATAAATTATCGAGATACGCGAACACACTCACAGGCGCTACCGGTACATGGTCGGACAGCCCGACCGCCAAAAGATGCCGCCAAAGAAGGAGGGTTCTAAATGCTGGCTGACACAGCCTGGTCGTCGCTGTTCCAACTGCCGCAAATCGCCATCGTAGCGGGATGCCTAACCGGTATCATCGCCATCGCCGGCGTCTTCTGGTCCCATGTCGAAAAAACCAAATCCAAAAACGAATTGAAACGCTCGCTGGTAGAGCGCGGCATGTCCGTAGAAGAGATCGAGCGAATCATCGAAGCCGGCGAAGAAGAGAAGAATCGCTGAATGCCCATCCCAGCATTGATCATTTTCGCATCGACCACGGAGGCTATTGTTGACAACACCAAGGCCATTCCCAGCGGCACTCTGAGCAAGCCGTAAGCAATAGACTTAGTCCATCCAAAGGCGCCCTAAATCGGCCTCGTACTGAACGCTTGGACATTTTACCCCTCACACCGGTCAATCCAGCTACTATTAAATTCAATATCGCCTGACGGGAGCAGTTCCCGCCCGCCGTACAGGGCACTTCGGTGCAATGGGTGCCCGCAGCATTACAGGTCTTGATAGCGCGTCCATCCTTATTTAGGCTATTAGCAGTACCGGGCCACACACTTCGACCGTGCACGACCGCATAAATTGGAGCCAACGAGATGCCACGCATTCAATCGCAACGTAGATCCACCGCCTCGCTTTCCACCTTACTAGCGATGTCCCTTGTTACTAGCGGCCCTTGTATGTTTGCATTGACTGGGCCAGAGAGCCCCGTATCGGTTGACGAGACAGGTATCGACGTCGCTCCCGAGGATGTACCAACATCAGTGAGCACATGCGAGAATCAGTTCATCGCCGATGGGAATCGGTGGCACAGAACCACGTGCGACGAGTTTCGCGAAGGCGAAATTCATGTCCAATCCGATCTCCAAGTATCGAGCGACGGCGACATTGAATTTCACGTAACTGCGTCGCAATACGAACGCACACGCGTCACTGCTGTTGCCGTCATCTCATCGGTGAATGGTGAAATCTGGCGAGATCGGCTTAGATTTCACACCGATGACGACGAGGCTGAATCCGACACTGAACGAGATAGCATCGATCCAGCCCTTTTAACAAGCGACATCGAGCTTCACGTTTTCGTCCAAGTAGGACTCGGTATCAGCAGAGCTGGAACTGACCCAATTTTTTCGATAACCAACCCGGCAACATCCCACGTAATCGTATTGCCTGGCATACTTGGTGACAGAAGAGGCAGCCGAGATGTGATCGACTTGATTGAGGAGGAAGCACCGGTTCAAGGAGGAGCGACCGCACAGATTTGGGATTGGACTGAATGGTGGAAGTCCACCATTGCCAAGTACGAAGATGATCTACGCAGAGACCGAATATCTCGCCTCCAAGCTAGGATCAACATCGACAATGCACAGTGGGACATCGCTGAAGAGTTTGCCACCGGGCTCGTGAAGTGGAGAGAACGATTTGACCCCAACGAAGAAGTTGACATATATTTGATGGGTATATCAGGCGGAACAAATATCGCGGCTCTCGCTTGCGAAGTGCGCGCGGCCGATGGCTCCCCCATCCTACCCGAAGACTTCTTTACAAAAACAATATTTCTATCTGGCGCTCTGAGCAGCAACCGCAGCTTGTTCGACGTTGACCGGGCATCGCGGGAGATATACAACTACTACAGCTACCACGATGAAATACTAACCGTGAGTAAATTTTGGGCGATTCTCTTCGGCATACCTATCAATCTTGACGTGCATGTAAGATGGCCAGCAGTTGGACGTTTTGGCTATCCGCGATCCAATTGCAATCGCGATTTTGACTTCGTGACGGCACAGCTAGGCTGGGTACACCATGAATACGACTTCCGAGAAGATCGCGAACAACCCGACTGGGGTAACAACGGAAAGCACAGCAAGTGCCTTGAAGAGGACTATTTCCGCCAGTTCATATTGCCACTATTTGACGGTCTTCCGTTTGACTCCCCCGAGTCGCAAGTTCCCAAGCTGGACCCTGAGAATCCAACAGAAGGCTGGTCTCTAGACCTACATCCGATCTATCTCCAGGATCGCCTTGCAGCGAGTGATCGCTCCTGCTTGGAGTAAGGGCCCTTGTTATGACTGAATGTTCGCAGAGAACGCACGATCGAATGAGTGCCATGATTGCGTTTACGCCGGTGATTGGCGTCTACGTTATTGTCGCCTGCTACCACCTTGCCAGTGTCGCAGGAAATGGCTGGATGCGCGAAAGCGTCAAGGACACACAGGGCACAGTTCCACATTGGAAAATGGCATTCATTGGGATCCTCCTGATATCGGTAGTCGTGTGGGTGTTTTCTTTGCTCTTCGTCGCGATTAATGCGTGGAATTCGATTAAACAATCGAGACTGCGGGTATGGCCAAGGCGAGTAGCTGCAGGGCTATGCGCGTGGTGTGTACTTCAACCGCTCTGCACAAGCTTATTCCTGCCACAATCAATGTCATTGCTTGCAGTGCATCCAGATGAGGATGCCGCCGCCTTCATCATGCTGTTCCGCATCTCGCGATTACCTGGATTCGCCATCGGGTTGGGCGTGAGTTTCACGTTGGCGCTTTTGGTTTTTTCATTGGATAGCACGACGAAATCGGATCAGTTAGAGAGAATGAAGAAGGAGATAAAGCGAGGAATATGGATCTTCTTTGTCTTGATATTGCTTGGAATTGTTCGAGTTGTAATAGCCCAAAGAGCTGTCGTGCTCGTAGGATCAGACCCGCCGAATTTACCCTCAGTCTTGAATACAGAGGCCATGCTATTTGCAACTTATTATGGGATGATGGGGGCCATGGTGGCAATTGGTTCAATATTTGCGTTTAACACGCAAGTTGAACGCCTTATGGGAAAGCTGAAGCTAGATCATGCGTTCTCATTAAAGGACCTTCGCGTTGCCTGGGCGGCGACGTTGCCCATAGCAGTTCCGCTCGGAAAAATAATTATCGAAAAACTGATCTAGCCCAATTCACAAAAGAATTCGCACCACTCTGATTGTCATTGCTGCACAGCGGACCCTACACAATTGAACCATGCACGCGTCGTTCTGATACGCGATTGATCTCTACTTGCACCACATCACCGGGCTTGACGCCATTTGCTTCGAAGTGAATCTCGAAGTACCGATCGCAGCGGCCGGTTGCGATTGGGCTTGATGCGCTGTTGGTGTCGGGCTTCTTGGTGTTCTCGACGATGACGCGCAGCGTTTCGCCTTCGAACTGGCGCGTGTAGTCATGCGCGAGCGTTTGTTCCAGCTCGGCTAGTGCGTTCATTCTTTCTTTGACCGTGCCTTGATGCACGAAGTCTTTGGGCCAGCGGGCAGCCGCGGTGCCTGGTCTTGGGCTGAAGGGGAAGGCGTGGATTTTGCAGAATTTTGCGTAGCCGGCCATCGCCATGGTTTCTTGGAACATGGCTTCCGTCTCGCCCGGGAAGCCGACGATGATGTCCGTCGAAATCGCCGGCCTGTCGAGCGCCTTGTTGACGCGATCGATCATGTCCACGAACGCATCCGAGGTGTACTGCCGATTCATGCGCCGCAGGATTTCGTCACTGGCGTGTTGCAGCGGCAGATGAAAATGCGGCACGCAGTTGGAGTGTCGCGCGATGACACCCACTAGCTCATCGTCGAGATCGCCCGGTTCTAGGCTGGACAGTCGCAAGCGGGCCAAGCCGTCTACCTTTGCGAGCGCTTCGACAAGAGCAGCTATTGGCGACGGGCCCGATTTGAAGCGCTTGCGGATCGCCGTCTCGCGGCCATACGCCCCGAGGAATATCCCCGTCAGCACGATCTCGCGATGCCCAGCAGCCACCAACCCCTCAGCCTCCCGGACCGCCACCTCGATCGGCTTCCAACTCAGCCGCGACCGCAGCTTGGGGATGATGCAATACGTACAAGACGCGTCGCACCCATCCTGAATCTTCAAGAATGCCCGGGTCCGGGTCGCAAACTCGCGAATCGAGGTCGAAAACTGCGATTCGGGGTTGACTATGGGTAATTCGCGGTTAATACTATAATCACTAGTAGCTCGATATTCTGCCGGTTGGCTTCGCCTCGTTTCGGTCGATGTGGGGGGAGCCTGCTCGATTCGGGATTGCAGGCGAAGACCCACCGGCACCAGCGTTTCGGGCATCGGCTCGACGTCATGTCCAGGATCGACATCATGCCCAGGCTCTAGATTTTGGCCAGGCTCTGATAATTGGCCAGATCCGGGCGAAGCCTCCCGCAGAGTCGAATAGCCGTTTCGCGAGTTGTTGCGTTCAAACTGGACAGCTTGTTCGCCGAAACGATCAACCACCGCTTGACGGATTGCACTGAGAGTTTCCGTTTCGTGCCCCAGAACGTGCGTTACGCCCGGAATCTTCCGGATGGTGTCGGGTTCGGCTGACGCATAGCAGCCGATGGCGATGGTGGGTGTCGCGCCCTTTTTGGACGATCGACGAAGTGCCTGCCGACTTCTTGCAGTTGCGCTGCACGTGACGGCGCAGGTGTTGACGATGGCAAGGTCGGCATCTTCGCCCTTGGCGGCTGGCGTCATCCCGTACGATTCGAGCAATTCGCGCACTTGCTCCGTCTCGTATTGATTGACTTTACAGCCCAGCGTGGTTAACCGATACTTAGCTTCCATTGCATGGAAAATGTAGCAGAACCGCCGCAAGAATGGCAACCGCAACGTGATCTGATGCGCACGACGGACGGCAGGGGACTCTCCCCGGCAGCACCGATCACCACGGACGACAGGAGTCGCAACGATGGCAGGCCCGCAGACGGTTTGGGGAATCGACGTCGGTAAATCCGCATTCAAAGCCGTTCGCCTGCGGGCGGCGGGCGATGGCGTGGAAGTCGTCAGCACCGATTACATCGAACATTCCAAGATCATGTCGCAACAGGATGCCGACCCCGACGCCCTCTGGTCGTCCGCATTGGAAAAATTTTTGGCCAAGAACGACATCACCAGCGACAACATCGTCATCGGCGTCCCGGGCCAACAAACCCTCGCCCGATTCAGCAAGCTGCCACCCGTCGAGAACAAGAAGAAGATCCCCGACATCGTCCGCTACGAAGCCGACCAGCAGATTCCTTTCGACATGGACGAAGTCGTTTGGGATTACCAAGTCTTCGAAGCCGAAGGCAACCCCGACGTCGAAGTCGGCATCTTCGCGATCAAACGGGAACTGATCCGCGACCATCTGGTCCACTTCGACTCACAAGGGATCGAAGCTGTCGCGGTCCAAGCCGCACCACTCGCCGCCTACAACGCCATGCACTACGACGGACTGGTTGGCGACAACGCCACCGTCATCATCGACATCGGTACCGAGAGCACCGACCTGATCATCGGCACCGAATCGTCGCTCTGGACGCGGTCGATTCAACTCGGCGGCAACAACTTCACCGAAGCTTTGGTCAAAGCATTCAAGCTTTCATTCTCCAAGGCAGAGACCCTCAAGCGCACCGCTGCGACCAGCAAATACGCCCGGCAGATTTTCCAGGCGATGCGCCCCGTCTTCGCCGATTTGGTTCAGGAGTTGCAGCGATCCGTTGGGTACTACACAGCCACCCATCGCGACGTCAGTCTTGGAAAAGTTTACGGCATGGGCAACGCGTTCAAACTTCCCGGATTGCAAAAGTACATCAAGCAGAACCTACAGCTCGACCTCATCAAGATCGACGCTTTCAGCAAGATCAAACTCCCAGACGCCGATGGCAGCGCGGGCGACGCCAACAACTACAGTGTCGCCTACGGACTCGCGCTTCAGGGGCTGGACCTGAGCAAGGTCAACAGCAACTTGCTCCCTCCGGAGATTGCGCTCGCGTCTGTTTGGAAGAAGAAGCGCCCATTCCTGGCAGCCTCTGCGGCATGTTTGCTTCTCACTGCTGGCGTGGTGTGGTTCCGCGGGATGTCCGACAACAAGACACTGGAAGTCAATTCGGGCAATCCGCCAGCAGTCACAGACTCCAACGCTTGGGACACCATCCTGAATCCGCCGAACGACCTGGCGCCACGACCTTACGGCAAGCTGATTTACGCCGCTTCGCAAAATCTCAAGAGACAGCACGGCAACCTTAGTTCACAAGGCAAAGCCGAAATCGAAAAAGCTGAGAAGATCGAAAAGCTTCTGGCCAACCGGACGGTCTGGATCAAGATTCTATCGGCGATTCACGCGGCGCTGCCGGCCCCGCCCGAAGGCGTTAAAGATGCCGCCAATGCCGAGGACTATGTTGCGGCGATCAGAAACTCGGGGCTGAGTCGAGGCAAGCGGGGTGAGATCTTCATTCAATCGCTAAAGTCCCAATATGTTCCCAACGTGGACGAAGCGAGCGTGATCAAAGGGGACTATTCCGAAGCAAGCACAAAGATCTATGAGAGCAAAGGTGGCAAACCGCGCCCCGGATTCATCATCGATCTGAAAGGATACGCTCCTCACGAAAAAGACAGTGGCCCCAATGTCAAAGAGAAGGGCCTTTACGTGAACAGCACGTTTGTCAAAACCCTGCGCGAGATCGGACGCAAGCCAGAACAGGGATTCTTCATCAATCGAATGGGACTCACTGTCGCGGACGAAGGTAAACGCGGAGACAAGCAACCGGCAGGGTTCCAGGACATGGACCCGATTACCGGCGAACCTGCTGACGACGACTATCATTTTCAAGTCATGATCGAAGTCGTGCTGGCGGATCTTCCGGTGGAAGAAGAGAAGAAGTAGCCGTCGTCTGGGCGCCACAAGACGTTGCGGCGACTAATGATATTTTGTTCGGAATAAGAGACGGGTTGGAGAAACCGCATGAAGGCTGTGATCGAAATCATCAAACGCTTTCTGTTTGAAATTATTTGCGGGGCGGGCGCGGTAGCGGGAATTGTCCTGATCTACCTTGGGACCACGGGGATGTCCGACATCACCAAGAAGATGCAAGACGCCCTCGCCGTTCGCAACAACCTCAAAACCGCGGCCAGCGGCAACAACCTCATCAACAAGAAGGCTGTCGATCAAGCCCAGAGTCGCGTGGAGAAGATCAATGCAGCCGACGAGAAACTGCTCGCCAAGTTGCGCGAGGTCAATTACTACAAACCGCTGACCGACGCCGCATTCCCCGCATCTTCACCGGCTCAGCGAATCGAGTTCAAGCTCGCGTACCAAGAGGAAGTCAAAAGCTGGCTTAAGAAAATGAAAGCGGGCGACGTTCCGACGGCGGACTATATTGCTCAAACCCGCGACCGAATCGAAGAAGACAAGAACAGAAGAGCGGAACTCGGCATCGAGTCCAAGAACGACGGCAACGAGATGGTCAATCGCCCGGAAGTGCGCGCAGCGATCAGCAAAGCTCAGTTAATTCATTGCTACGCCACCGAGGACTCTTTTCATCAGAGTGACGTTTCGGACAGAAGCCCGTCAGCCCCGATGTATGTCAACAAACCCCCATCGCTTGTACAGATGTGGCACGCTCAACTCGAAGTTTGGGTCCAGCGCATGATTGTCGACCGTATCGCCGAAATCAACGAATCCGCAGCCAGTCAAAAAGAGGAGACGGCTTGGGTCGGAAATCTCCCGATCAAGGAACTCGTTTCATTGCAGACGACCAAATACTATGTCACAGATGCCGGATCTCAAGGTGCGGGACGGGGCAACAAAGGCCGTGCCGAGCCACCAGGCAGTGCCGAGTCGGTCTTCACAGGCAACAAGTCAAACGAACTCTACGAACAGATGCAGTTGACGTTGGTCCTCGTGGTCGACGCGGTCGAGATGCCGTCGATCATGTCGGAACTTTGTCGCGATCGATTTCTCACCATCGTCAATGTCGAATATGAAGCGGTCGAGCCCAACCCTTCCATGGAAGGCAAGATTTACGGCAACAAGCCTGTCGTCCGACTCACCTTGGACATGGAAACACAGTTCTTCTCAGAATTCTATCTCCCGCTTATGCCCGACGAAATTCTGGAAGAGTTAAAAAAGAAACGACCTGAGGCACCCAAGACCGACGGCGCCTAGCGCACCGATCTACCCGGAGCAAGCAGAAAATGGCCAAGCAATCTGTCGGGCCCATCGTCCGGCACATCGACAAAGCAATACTCGGAGTCACCGGCGCACTCTTGCTGCTGGCGATCGCGCAATACGGCGTCGTCTCACCCAACAAGATCGAATCCGACGGCGAATGGCTCGGACCGGCCCAGGTTGACAACGCCACCCGTGAGAAAGCCGACGCACTTCGCGACCGACTCCGGCGCGCCGAAACCCCAGCCGAACCATTCGAGGATCCCATGAACCGGGTGAGCGAGTTGGTGGACCCCCTCGCAGCCGCCGGTGTCGAAGGCGAAATCCCACGGATGCTGAGTTTCCCGCCACAGGTCCCCAAGGTCGAAGGCTCTATCATGACGCCGGGGAAGAGACACGATCTCATCACCGTCGTCAAACTTGATCGACCCACCACTCAGGCCGGTCGAACTGGTGCCTATGTCAACCCACCGGAAACGCTTGGCAACGCGCAAAACAAGGGTAAGGAAGCCGCATCACTTCGCGATGTCAATTGGGTCACCGTCTCAGCCTCCTTCCCGCGCCAGCAACAGGAAGCGATGGCCGATGCGGCGGGGTACAACCCCGAACGTGTCAATACGCTATTCACTGGTGTCGACGTGGAGCGTCGCACGCTCAATGCGGATGGATCGTTCTCCGACTGGCAACCGATCAAGACGGTAGCCCATCAAGTATTGCCACCGCTGCCAGAACCAGAAGTGTACAAAGTTGAAGACGGCAAAGGGTTTAATGTGTCGCCCGAAGATCGCGACGAAATCAAGGAATTCAAGAACTTGATTGCGATGCCCGAGAGTCAACTGACACTCATGCGACCGCTCTTTCTGGAACGCGAGTACGGCGACGAATGGTACTACCCACGCGGACAGTTCAGCCAAGAAGTCACGGAAATGGATGCCGAGTACTCATCCGGCGATGGGACCTGCCGCTATCCCGAATGCAAAACCACCGACGTCGATAAGGATCTGGAATTCAATGATCTGATCAAGGACGCCGAAGCCCAATTGGACAAGGGAAAGCTGGCACAAGCTCGAAAACTCATGGAGCAGGCGGAGAAGAAAGCCGACGACCGCGATCAACGCAAAGTCGACAAGCTCAAAAAGAAAATCGAGATTGCCGAACAAAAGACGCCCGTCAATCCGGCTCGATCCGCATCGCAAGTCCTGTGGGCCCATGACGCCGCGCCGGGAAGCGTCGAGAGTGGCCGAACGTATCAGTACCGCATTCGACCACGTATTTACAACCAGTACTGCGGTACGCCTCCTCTGCTTAACAATCCAGAAGATGCGGCCAAAGTTGAGTTGGTCGGCGATTGGTCCGAGCCGTCAGAACCGGTCACCGTCGATCGCGACACAATCTTCTTTGTCCGCTCTGGCAACGCCAAGAAACAGAACTGCAAGGTCGATCTGTTCAAATGGGTGGCAGGCAAGTGGATTCAGAAACAGTTCACGCTTGCTGTCGGGGCACCCATCGGTGAAGAGGTCAAGCGCATTAAGACCCATCGCGGCGATGACGACCAAGTCGATTTCAGCACAGGGGCAACGGTTGTCGATATTGATTATGAAAAACCCTACTGGCCGAAAGGGCGCCGCAACAACCGCAGCAAGCAAGCGACCAAGACCACCGCACTCGTGTATGTCGATGCCTCGGGACACGTGTTCGAACAGACAGAAGAGTTCGATGAGAACAGCGACTTATACGACGAATATAAAGAAATCGCTTGGGATGATAAACGCCGATGACAGACCGGGCCTTTGAGACATGCCAGCCAACAGCCTTGCGTTTCGGCTTGTTGACCATCGCGGCGCTCCTGCCTGCGATTGCATCGTTCGGTCAATCAAACTTCAACGACACAGACGATCGACACGAAGAATATAATCTGATCAACCTCGGTTTTGAAAACGCACCCGACGAGGTCATCGAGCCTCTGCTCGAGCAGTTGGGATCTCCGGATTTCTCCGTCCGCGAATCCGCCTCGAAGCAGCTGGCTGAAATCGGGCCAGCCGCCTTCGCGAAACTCTCTCGCCACTTCGGCAGTCATCACGACTACGAAGTCCGCCTTCGAATTCAGGAAATCGTCAAGGAACAGTACCTTTGGCACACACTCCTGAAGCACAAAGGATTTATGGGTGTCAATTACACCCCCCATACAGGAACGCCGTTCGACCCCGACCAAGCCGCCATCATCATCAACCGTGTCGAACCAGGACACGCCGCACAGGAGGCTGGACTGCGACCGCGAGACTTGATCGTTTCCGTCAATGGTCAATCAACCAACGACATCCTCGATAAATTTGCAGAACGCATTCAAGATCAGGGCGCTGGCGGAAAGCTCAAACTGGGAGTCGTCCGCGCCGGTCGATCCCAGCGTCCCGCAGAAACTCTCGAGCTTACGCTGACCCTGAAAGCCCGGCCTATCGAACATTACAATGCAGGCGAATTACCCGACGAACTCAATGCCCGGATGCAGGCTTACTCGATTTGGTGGGGGAAACACTTCAGCCTGCCCCGCGTGTCGCGCGAGCGGCTTCCGACGTCTGATGTGCTGCAAATTCCAGAGTAACGCAACTTACGATAAAACCGCAGATCAACAACGCATCCGTCTACTCGGGGGCAGCCGCCAATTCCATCGCCGCTTCGATTTGCTGGCGAAACGCCGTTGACCATTCCTGCTGAATCACACTTGCTTGGGGATCGTCAGCCTCCCGGAGTTTCTTAGCTATATCGTATGCCGCTTGCTCGTCGACGATGGGCTCGCAGAGCTTAGCCAGCGCAGCCTTATGTACGCCCGCTTCTCGAATTCTCGCCCAACCCTTCTGCAACAAGATATGGTTCCCTTGGCAGGCAGCCTTGGTCATCGGAACCAACGCTCCCGATTGATTGACTGCGGCGGCTTGATCGATTTGGATTCCGAAATCGGTCTCGAATGGATTGTCCTCGACTGCAAGTTGGCCTTTGTGTGATTCGTACAGACTTGGCTTGATTGGATAGTGGTAAAGCGTGTGATTGGAATCGTTTCGCCCTTCCGCCTTCGCGCTCCAGATCGCCTGCCCTTCATCAGACAAACAGAACCTGACAAACTGCTGGGCCAAACGCGCGTCGGCTGCCGTCTTGAGCACCGATGCCACATCGGGCGTAACAGCCGTCGCACCCGGCGGGTTGATGTATTCAAGGACACCAGGATTCTCCTGCACCCGTCGCAACCCATCAAAATTGACGGCGAAACCTGCCAGCATAACACCCGACGCAATCTGATCATGCGCCCTGGTGCTTCCCGACGCCAGAACCCGAGAGTTGGCGAGAATTTGAATCAAGGTCTTCCATCCCTGCTCCCAACCTTGTTGCTGCAAGATCAACATCATGCACTGGCGACTGCTACCACTCTTCGCCGGATCAGCGATCGCCAACCAACCAGCAAACCTCGGATCCGCAAGATCACTCCAAGTCGTCGGCGGCTCGATGCCTCGGGCTTTACAGTCAGCCGCGTTGTACAAAATGCCAAAACTCGACAGACCCGTCGCCACCCAACGATTCTCTTCGTCGCGCGTGGGCAGACCGTGAACGTCGGCTGGCACACCATCCAACGCGTCCCCAAGTTCCAGCTTGAAGCAGCGATTGCGTTCTGCGAGCGATCGGTGATAGGCCAACCCACCTCCGAACATGAGATCGGGCGTTTTCATCGCGCCCTCATCATTGCCTCCATCAAACAGTTCGTCGATGTACTCAATGCACTGGGGCGTTCCGCGTACGATCCAATCAATCGCCACGGTGCGCTCAAACTTCTTGTCGTACCAGTCGGAGAATGCTTCCGCAAAAGTGTCTCGGATTCGTTGACTGTGGGGCGAGATGATTGTCAATTTCAAAGCGGGCTTGGCCTGTACAATGCCCTCTGTCGCCTCTTGCGCCGGTTCGCACCCCGTCAAGGTTGCAAGACAGAATGCCACCACCACAAGACTTCGTGTCGCTCCGGATCCTGCAGCAAAATTATCCATGAGATCGCCCATATCAAATTAGAGTTGTTGCGCGATTCGCCTGACGCAGCGAAATTGCGCTGATTTCCCAAGACCCGGCGGAACTCGATCCAATGTCGCAATCGCAACCGCCTACCACCTGAATGTCATTGTCGCCCATCGCTGGATGGGGTGTCAAATCGGAGGGATATCGAATCCAACAACCTGTCGATACCAAGTGCGATGATTGGGGAATGGGTGTGGTCAGTGTGCCGAATTCAACGCCGACTCATAAATGTGCTTGAATTCTTCGGCGTCGACGGGGACGGGGTTGAATTTTCCAGTCCATTGGGTCGCCGCCAAGCCAGCCAGCGATTCAACGTCGGCCCGTCCAATGCCAAGTGCCGACAACCCCTCCGGCATATTGGCCACGCCGAGGAAATGGGTAATCCGATCCGCAAGCGATTCAGCGTCCAAACCGAGCGAGCCATACACCTCTGCTTGCACGCCTGAATTGTAACGCACCACATGTGGCAGCATGATCCCGACCGCCATGCCATGAACGATCCCAAACTTTGCCGTCAGCGGATTCGCACAAGCGTGGGCTGCCCCGAGCATCGACTGCTCGATCGCGGCGCCGGCTAGGTGCGCTCCCCAAAGCATGTCGCGACGGGCTTCGTCATGATTCGGATCATTCAGTGCAGCTTCGATCGAACGGTTCAACCGATTCCACGCTTCACACGAAAAACGCTGCGACAGTTCCGTCCGCGCGTTGGTCGCGGCTGTTTCCACCGCATGCGAAATCGCATCGATCGCCGATGCCGACGCCACGCTGGACGGCTGACTCCGCGTCAACTCGTGATCCAGAATCGCCACGTGCGGTCGCAGCCCACCTTCGCGTGGATCGCGCCGATCACCGCAGGCTATCTTCGCGTGCGTCACCGGATCGCTAATCAACGCGAACGATTGCGCCTCACTACCAGTACCCGCCGTCGTTGGCGCAACGATCATCGGCAGCATTCTCTCGGTGGCTTTCCCTTCACCGTGGTAGTCTTTGATCTCACCGCCGTTGGTCAAGAGCAGGTTGATACCCTTCGCGCAATCCATCGTACTCCCGCCGCCGACACCAACAATCACCTCAATCGATTGACGGCGGGCCAACTCCAATCCAGCCGCAACGTGCTCTGTGGTCGGGTTCTCGTGGACGCCATCAAAGAGAACCACGTCAACGCCCTGACCCTTCAAACTCTCCATCGCGCGCGTTGCATGGCCAGCCTTTTCAATCCCCGGGTCGGTGACCAACAGAACACGCGATGCGCCAAGTTCGCGCGCCAACTCACCCAGTTGCGATAGCGCCCCAGCCCCCGCCACCACGCGCACAGGCGACTGGGCCAATAGCTCCGGGCACGACATCTGGGTATCGTTGATCTGCGACTCGCTCATGCGGCTGGCTCAAATTGAAAGGCCCGTTGGCGATAGAGTAACTCGAACAAATTGCCTTCGTGCGGTTGGTCCCAACTGATCCGCCAGGTGGGGACGTTGCCAATGTTCAATCGATCGACGTTGCGATTGTTCATCAACGCATGAATAAACGATTCATCCCGAGTGATGACGGTCGCAATCAACGTCGGACCGATCGCATCGGGGATTTCTTCGACCGGGCACTCAACGACCGATGCATAAGGAAACAGGAACTCGCGGTTGGCCAACGGATGCTCGCGCGACTCACACCAGACCACTGACGGCTGAAGGTATGCACAGCGACCCAAATGCGCGAGTCGCGGCGTCCCTCGATGCGTTGCACACGTGTCCTCCGCACCGTCATCGCTTAAGCCATGCTCGATGGCGCTGTTGATCTGATCGGCAACGGCTGGATTGGCGAAGGCAGCCAACGTTGCATTCGGATCGTCAGCCGGCAGCGCCTTGTGTCTTGCCAACGCTTTGCCAACCGCGTCTGCAATTTCGCGCCCGTGTCGCGGTGCCCAAATCGCAGACGCATTAATGCACGAACGCCCGCCATTGCGATCGATGGAGGTGGCCATCAAATCGACGTACTGCGCCCAATCGTCGGCGACATCGTCTCCTAGAATTACTTTGGAATAACCCGGCCCATGCAACTCGACTCGCGGATCGTTTTCGTACGGTCGCACCGTCGCACCGCCACCAAACAGCATCGACCGGTCAGCCGTCCGCAACAACTCGCCCGCGCCGCCATGATCGGTCGGATAGAACCCCATCGCCTCGCGCGGGAAGCCAGCCGCAGCGAACGCCTCGATCATTCGATACGGCGTCCACGGCTCTTCGCGCCCGGGCTTCAACACAATCGGAGCCTTCAAGGCCATCGCCGGCGCCCAAAGCGAATGCACACCCGGCGAATTGCTCGGCAGCACCGCGCCAAAAATTCGACCGGCTCGATAGAAGCTGAGCATGTGCCCCGACGCGTCGCTGTACCCTTGATCGAGCACACTCATATCGAGTCCGCGTGACAAGCCAGCCAACACTTCGTCCATTTTCTCAAGCACGCCCGCGATCTTGCCGGCATTGTCTCGGCAATACGTGATCGGCATCCCGGTTGAGCACGACAACTGCCCGATGTAATCCTCGAAAGACTGCTGCACTTTCCCCAAAGGAAGCGCCGCCGACATGAACAACTCGCCAGCTTTTCTGGCCATCGCAACCAAATCGGCGACCGAAAATTTCTCCAATACATCGTCACACATGTTCATCATGTCGCGCCGCACCATGCCGCTGTTGGCTTGATGAACGCGTGCGAAAGGTTCACCGGTGGCATGATGCACCAGCGTAACCGTTTCAATGCTTTCGTAAGGCTTACCCTGCCGAAGAATGGGGATCTCGATCATCTAATACACCCCCTCGACGATCGGCGTCGCGAACCCACTGAAGGGCCGCACGTCGGCAATACCATCCCACGGATACTTCTCGCAAGGTCGTGTGCGAATGCCCTCATCGCGCTCGAGGAAACGCGGCATAAAAAATTCCTTGGTGAGCGTCGTCAACCGCGCCCGACCGACTTCGCCATACCCGACGACCCTGCGCGTATCTTCTGGATCAACCACTTCGATCATCGCCCGTGGTGACGGCGGATGATAGATCACGCTGTAGTTGTCGGCTGGGTCGAACGGCTTGTGACACGCCAAACCCATCAGCGTATTGCCATAGGTCGGCACAAAATCGATCTTGCCCTCAAGCAATTCTTCGCGGGCGAATCGATGAAACTGCGCCGTCAATTGCGTCCCACCGCAGAACACACCCTTGATGCCATACTCAACCAGCGACACCCGTTCACATAACGCTTCGAGCAATTTCGGCGTGGTGAACAGGCATTGAATGTTCTTGTGCGCCCGCAGCAGTGTGAGGCCCTGATTGACCACATGGTCCTTGTATTCGTGCATTTCCCGCAAGCGCGACGATTTGATCAGTTTCACCACCCAACGCGGATCCATGTCCACGCAGAAGCAAATCCCGCCGCGATGCTGGCACAAATGTTCGACGGCCAACCGCAACCGACGCGGCCCCGACGGACCCAACATCAACCAATCGCCGCCACGCGGAAACGTGTCGTCGCTGAGCGTGTCGCTGAATTGTTCGTAGTCGATGCGAAAATCTTTGATGTTGATCCGTGACTTGGGAACGCCGGTGCTGCCGCCCGTTTCAAATGTGTAGATCGGATCGTTGGCGTAGGCTTTGGGCACCCAGCTGCGTACCTTGCCCTGTCGAAGCCATTCATCCTCGAAGAAATCAAACTTGTCGAGATCGTCATAACATTTGACCTCGTCACGTGGATTCCAGTCCAGCTTCGACGCATAGTCGAGCCAAAACGGCGTCCCCGTCGCCGGATCGAAATGCCACGAAACAATCTCGCGCGTGTGTTCGTCAAGACGTTCTCTGGCTGCCTGTGCAACTGTCATATCAACTAGCGTCATTAGTGCCTCGCTCTTCAACACGCTCTGTTTCATTTGCATCTGTCGTCACCGACCGTGCATTCTCATTTGAAGGCGCAGGCGGTGATACCGGTTCCACGAAGACTCCGCTGGCTAACTCCAAACGGATTTCTCTCCCCAGAGAATCTAGATCCATGAACAGCGTACGGTCCGTTATTCCAACGCAGCGAAGGCCCTCCTTGATTCGCTGCTTTGCGCCGGCTGGGATCTCGTAGCGCACTAGTTCGCGTTCACTCAACAGCGATTCAGTGATGGTCTTCTGCTTCTGGGGAGTCGTGTACCTCTTGGGAACACTCGGCATGCCGTATTGTAGAACCCGAAGAATCGGATTGGGGTGAATTGTAAATGTACTTAATTGAGCGGTCATTCTCGGGTGAGTGTAAGGTGGTTCAAATGCGATCGGCCCCATCGGCGTTCTGGACATCCCCAAGCGATCAAGCGCGGCAAAGGAATTCCACCCAACTCCTTCATATGCTAAGAATTTCAGAAAGTTATTTGATGGCTTCGGAAGTTCAACCGGCTCTCCGATGCTAGCAGTGTTCAACGAGGGGGGAAACATAGCCCACAATTCTCCATCAACTTTTTCATCTTGTGACACGGCGAAAAACAGCGCAACGAGCGGACTCTCAGACCAATCCAATAGACGAGTGGGAACTCCATTATGCTGCATCAGAATCAGCCAATCCATTGGATTCGTTGGCAAGGGACCATTTGAGACAGAACCCGCTTTTCGTTGAAATTGTATTGCCGCGTTGGCTTCTGCGCGCTGAAGTTGCGAAGCGGACTCAAGGCCTGCTACCGCCCCCTCCCTAAAAACTCCCGGAGTTAGGTTGCCGTATACGCGGGAATGCCCTCTAAAAAAATAGTAACGGAGCTTCTCCGCGATAGTCATTGCATCTGCAACGCTACAGATTTTCCGAGGCTGGTCAGCCATGCACAGTTATCGCTCTCGTGTTAGACTGATGGTTCAAGCTAACCTATTTGCCCACTGCCTTTTCGGCCTCTGGCTTCTTCTCGCCACCCTTCGGCAATTCAATCGCCACCATCATCCGACGGTTCGTGACAAAAAGCGTACCGTTCGAAGCCACCGGTGACGTATACACCGAGTTCAACATGTCGTTCGTGGCAATCTCTTTCATCGTTGGACCGTGCTTGAGCACAACGACTTCACCATCTTCATCGCCCAAGTACACCTTGCCATCGACGACATACGGTGAGCCCCAAATTGCCGCATACGTGTCGTACTTCCAATGTTCCTTGCCAGTCTTTAGATCAAGGCAATACAAGAACCCGCTCAGGTCGGAGATGTAAAGCAGCCCGTCCGCAATCGCCACCGTCGACATTGAACGATTAAACTTCTCATCGCCCACGTGCCAGATGCGACCGCTTTCGGTAATGTCGCCCGTCTTCGTCGCATCGATCGCGTAGAGATGCCCAGGCCCCTCGCCGTGTTCCGGGTCTTGCCCGACACACAGGTAGACCTTGTCATCATGAATCACCGGCGTCGAAATGATGTTGTTCTTAGTGCCTCGACCTCCAAGCTCCCACTTCGAACCCTTGGGGTTCAGATCAAATTTCCATAGCAACTTGCCGGTCTTTGGCTCGAACGAGTAACACCAACCATCGCCACCCGCAAAAACCACCTGCGGCTTACCCGCCACCATGCCAACCGCTGGCGACGACCAACTGCCGTGTAGCACATTGCCGGCTGGATCGTTATTCTCCCACACCAACTCGCCCGTATTCTTGTTGACCGCAATAAAGTCCGGCGCATCCGCCACCGGCAAATCCAGGTGCCCTTCGTCCACACCGTTGGATGTATTGATAAAGATCAAATCGCCATAGCCAACCGGTGACGATGTCGCGAGGTTGTGCGGAAACACGCCCAACTCCTCGATCATGTCGTACTTCCAGATGAAGTCACCGTCGCGCTTCTCCTTGTACTTTTCGTCCTTGTATGGGCCGTCATTCTCGCCATCGAGGAAACCCTCAAGGTCGGCACAAACCAATTCGCACGTATTGCTCACATACCAAAGGCGATTGCCCTCAACGTAAGGCGTCGAGCAAATCCCCTGCTCCGGCCAATCGTTGACGCGACCGGTGGGAAGCTTGTCGTGCGTGATCTGCCAGAGGAGCTTTCCGGTCTTTTCATCCACGCAGACGATCACGCCCTTGTCACCCTCGATGCCCGGACGCAAGTTGCCATTGTTGTTCGTGCCCGCGAGCACTTTGCCGTTAACGATGACCGGGTTGCCATACGTCTGCGAACCAAGTTCGATCGTCCACTTGATATTCTTCTTGGCTTTGAGATCCCACTGCGCCGCAATGTTCGTCTCGCCCGAAACCATATTGCGATCGCCCGAACCGCCCCACATCGGCCAATCACCCTTTTTGGCTTTCGCAAGGGGCTCGGCAAACGCGGGGGCTACAACACAACCAAGCGCCATAGCCGTCATCATCGCGCGATGCGATCGCGCCATTCGATTATTCATTGTTGGTCACCTTGAAATTATCGTAATAGTTTTCAGGACCGTCGCTCTTGGAGGTCGTGTTTGTGGAGTATGCGTAGAGGCCCGGGCTGCCCTCAGTGTTCGGGCAGGAATCGACCACGTCGATCAACCACTCTACCGGTTCAGCTTCACCACGCGGCCAAATCTTGCCGCGAAGATGGGCTTTGTCGCCATCGGGCCGAACCTCAAACTTCATCGTGTACCACTTGTCGGGATCGTATTGGAACTTCACGTCATGACGAATGCGCGGCAGCGGTGCCCAGGATTCAACGCGAAGCTTCTTGCCAACACCCATCGCGATCAACCGATATCGCGAATTGATCAAACCCATGTCAGGCTTAAATCGTTTCTTCTTGGATTTCCCCATCAAATCGCACTGTACGGTGTACCCACCCTCAATCGGCGGCCCGGCGTACGAACGAAGTCGCATAAACGGCGGCGACGGAAACTTCTTACTCGCGATCTTTCGCAAGACCCTGCCGCCATCCATCTCGACGATGTTGGTCTTTTTGGAAACCCCAATCCAACCCGGCGGCACAGAACCGACCGGCACGCCCTCAAAATCGACCGCATAAGGAATCTTCGGCGAAACCCGAACCCGGGCGGGCGTCATTGCATACTGCTTGTCACCGACCTTGATGTTCGCTTCTACAATGCCAGCTCCGAATCCACCCGCATTCGCCGCGAAAGTGCCATCATCTGACACTTTGCCATGACCGCCTTTCACCGACCACTCAATCTTTCCGTCGATCGCACCGGGCGTGAACACAGCTGAACCGGCGGCACTATACTTGCGAATCTCAAACTTAACCGACTCGCCCGGTGCAACAGAAACTTCGGCTGGCACCAACCGAAAATCATCATACTCATGTCCTTCGCGCGCATCCGCCACCTCAGCCGGAAGGTCCGGGATGACCACCTTCGTGCCCCCGCTACCGTCGCCCAGGCAATAAGTGCCATACCGTGTCATAAAATACACACGACCATTGGCGACCACCGGTGAACCGTAGATTTCATCCACGAGGTTGTCGTCGCGCCCGAACGTATCCATGTCGAGCGATACGCACTTGTCGCCTTCGTCCTTGAGAATGTGGAACATGCCGGTCTGTTCACCAACATAAATAACACCGTCAGCCGTCACCGTTGGCGAACCCTTACCGACGCGCCCCATGTCGTATTCCCAGAACTTCTTGCCCGTCTTGGCGTCGTAGCAAATCATCGTCGCCGCGTTGTTGACGACATACAGCCGCCCGTTGGCGATCGCCGGTGACGCATAGCCCACCGTCAATCCGTCGTGTCGCCAGACGGCTCCATTGTCGGTGATGTCGCCGGTTTTGGTCGCGTCGATGCACAGCACCGCCCCCATCTTCGTGGTGGTGTAGTTCTCCTCGCTGTGGCAGACGTAGGCATAATCACCCTCAACCACGATCGACGAGTTCAACCCGCGCTTGCTCAGCTTGTATGACCAGACCTTTTCGCCGCTGCGGGCCAGCAATCCGTACACATAACCGTCGGCTGCTCCGACGATCAGCATCCGCTTGCCGCCAATCACCGCGACGGCTGGCACCGCGTAGGTTGTATCGAGCGGCTTGCCACCAGGTGCCGACCACCAGATCACTTCGCCCGTGTTCTTATCTAGCGCCAACCAACGATGCGTCGGCTTGGCCATCGGGCCCCAGCTTGAATTGAGGTAGCTGACGATCACGCGATCTTCGTCAACGATCGGTGTGTGCAGTCGGCCGCCGTATCCACTAATCCGCCCGAACTCTTCCGTCATCGAACGCTTCCAGAGAATCTTGCCGTCCCCGGAAAAGCAGAACATCTCACCACCGGTGCCATGGGCGTACACATTGCCCGTCGCCGGATCGCCCACGACTGCCGTCCAACCGACGCGGTTTTCCACGATGTCGGTGTGGAACACATTGAAGCGATGCTCCCAGATTTTCTTACCGGTGTTGGCGTCGAGGCAGACCACGCGTTCCTGCCGCGATTCGCCCTCACCCACCGGGGCGATTGTGTAGAGACGGTTATTCATGACGACCGGTGTCGATCGACCGCCAACATCGGACTTCCAGGCGAGGTTTTCACCATCGATCGACCAGGACGTCACCGGAGCATTTTCGCGAGAAGCACCATTCTGTTCGGGCCCGCGCCAGTAAGGCCAATCGTTGGCCTGCGTCGGAACAGTACAAAGTAAGAGACTCAGTGTTGAGACATAGACGAGTGAACGTTTCACGTGTCGGTTTCCTTAAACTAGGCGGACTGTCGAATCCATACGTGCAAAAATACCGGACGGCATTCTATCAAACAATCAATCTGGACGGGCAACCCGTCGCGATTTCATCTCAGATCGCGGCAGGCTTCCCGATTCAACCATGGCAACTTTCGGAGAAAAATTCAGTCGCATTTGAAGTGCGTCCGCGACTTGGCCAGGAAAGTCAGCCGACGCGCATCCGCCTCCCGCGTTTACTTCGATCTCAACGAGCAGATCGTTCAGCGGGCCACTCTCCTGCAATGAGACTCGGTACTCTCCAATGGCATCGAACCGACGCAGGACATCTTCAATCGCCGACGGGAATACATTGTTGCCGCGAACAACCATCATGTCGTCTGCACGTCCCAGCACCCCGCCGACGACTCGCGCAAATCGAATATCCTCAGGACCGCGCTCAATCGTCAATCGAACCAGATCGCCCGTACGGTATCGAATCAACGGACTGCCAATACGCCCCAGATTGGTCAGCACCAACTCACCCAACGCGCCATCACCAACCGGATCAAGCGTCTTCGGATCAACCACCTCGGCGATGAACTCGCTTTCGATGACGTACATCCCATCGCGATAACCATCGGTCTGAAAACCCCACGCACCAATCTCCGTCATCCCCACATGATCGAACACGCGAGCCCCCCATGCCGTCTCGATCCGCTCACGGGTGGCTGGTATGCTCCCGCCCGGTTCGCCCGCAACGATGAGCGCCCTGACAGGCATCGCAGATAAATCGACACCCTCCGCCGCCGCGACTTCAGCCAACCGTAGCGCATAGGTCGGCGTACAACAAACAACCGTCGCTTCGTTGTCGGCGATGTACTTCAACCGCGCGATGCTCGACATACCGCCAGCCGGCAAACACATGCAACCGCGCTCACACGCCGCATCAAACGCCGACCAGAACCCTACGAACGGTCCAAACGAAAACGGAAATACCACGCGATCTGCCGCCGTTACGCCCGCACCCTCCAGAACAAACTGCCAGCATCGAATCCACCACTCCCAGTTCGCGGGCGTGTCGGGCCAACGCAGCGGCGCGCCCGACGTACTCGACGTTTGGTGAAACCGCACGTACGAATCGATGTCGCAAGTCAGGAGGGTTCCGTATGGCGGATGGGCCTGTTGATCGGCTTGCAATTCCGCGCGAGTTGTCACTGGCAACAAACGAAGTTCATCGCACGCCGGATCAAATGCAACGCCTTCAAACTTGTTGCGATAAAACGCCGACCCAAGGCACGCGACCCCATCGCCCCGAATAGCTTCAAGCAGCGTCGCCAGCTTGCGCCGTTGAATGGCAGCAAGCTCGCGTCGATCAACCCTCATGGCGTTGGCAATGTCAGCGTCCATGTCAGTCCGAGTGCTCGCAAGTGAATTCGTTGAAACAACTCAATCGTAGTGACCCACGGACAAAATGCGAACGCAAGAGCCGTTTCGACTGATGGGCCTCATCCCGTTTTTCGCCGAGGAATCCGCATAAATGTCAAATGTTGTACGCGACAAATGTAATGCGATTGTATCAGGGGCGATATGTGCACAGACTCCCCCCAATTGAACGCCGCCCAACGTTGACAAGCCACCCATTTCTTGGTCACTTGTTGCCGGTCACAACCACGTGAAGCGGTCGATCGTAATCGCCGCGAGGTGGAGAGAACTTTTTCGGGCTGAAGGAGAATTGGAAATATGAAACGCACTCGATCAATCATTGCCGTCATCGCGCTCGTTGGCATGTTCACCGCATCAACCGCGTCTGCCACGCCATACATCCTCAGTGCCGTACAGGATCAATCGGCCCAAGCGCCCGACAGCACTTTCGCTCTCGATTTTGCTGGCAATGGCGGCGTCCGCGACTCCGACATTTCAGACACAACCTTCGGTATGGAAATCGATTTCGACAACGAGACTGCAAAGTTCACCAATTACGAACAACAAATCGGTTCGATCCTCTTGCCCAACAGTGCTGGCCCCGACGTCGAAACCGGACCGATCACCGTCAGCATCATTCCCGGATCAGAGCCGGGCCGCCTTACCGACAACGGTGACGGCACGTTCGACTTCGAAACGACCGACACATACGAAATCACATTCACCAACGATCTGAGCATGTTCGGCTTCCCGGGCCAGTCGGTGCTGCTGCCAAGCACGTCCTTGGGAACGCTCACGGTCGACTCGCTCCGCGATGATGTCATCGAAGGCAGCGCTGCGATGCGGTGGGAAGACGACAGCATCATGCTCGACCCCTCCACCACGGATCCCGAGAATCCGATTCTGCTTCCGTTCCACTATGTATGCGACATCAACTCAGTCTTCAGCGCAGTCGTCGCCCCGGAACCAGCTTCGGCAATGCTCTTGGCCTTGGGCGCGGTAGTGGCCCTTCGCCGCCGGTCGTAAGCAAATTCAGCAATCTGCAAATCAGCAACAATACAAGCGGATCACCCAATCGGGTGGTCCGCTTTTTCGTTGGCATGCTTTGGATTGACTATTTGTTCAGCGACACTATTTGTTTAGCGGCACGGTGTCGGCAGCTTGGCAGGTGCCCGCTTCAACGCAGTCGTGACATAAAGCGCTAAACGATGGCGCAAACTCAGTGGGTGGAGCGAAACCGGATTCGCTCAGCTGCTTGGTGATATGTTCAAGTCGCCCCACCGTGTCGGGGCTTAGAACGTGTTCGCTCTCGCAGGCTTCGACCTCAGCCGTCTCTTCGTCGAGCCCCAACACATTGATGAAGAATTCGCGCAACACTTCGAAACGCCGCACCACGCACTCAGCCAACTTCGCGCCGACATCGGTCAGCTTCACCACGCCGTACCGATCGTGCGTGACCAACTCCATCCGATCGAGCGTCCGTACGACGGCTGACACGGTCGAAGGATGCACCCCCAACCCCTTGGCCATTTGCCCAACCCGCGCGGGATCACCCGATGCGCGCAATTGATAAATAATCTTCAAGTACATCTCGTGTGTGGCTGACAACCCACCGCTCTTGTGCATGACCATCCATCCCGGTTTTTAAACGGCCCGTCCACGAAAAACTGCCAAATACGCTTGCTATTATAGAAAATTGCACCCGCAAGTCGAACAATGCATTCCTTCGCCGCAACGACGCCCCCGCCTGAGTGCATCGCTCTGCCCACAATCGCCGTATAATACGGCGGACGTGATCAGCAGCACTGAATTCGACAATCACGTCGGTTGGCCACCACCGGAGCCCCACCCATGAGAATATTCATCGCGATACTGCTTTCCTGCACGTCTCTTGCACTGGGCGACAATTCAGCGCCGGGTGCCTCGGACACCAAAGCTGAAGAGCAAGACCGCCAACGAATCGAAGCCGTCCGATCGTACATGACCTCAGCCAACGCAGCCGAGCGAAAACTGGCGCTCAAGCAACTTTCCGACGCAACCCACCCACAACTTGCCCACGCTCTTGGCGATTGGAAAATCACCCGCAAGACAGAAGAATCAACCGCGACCATCGATGTCGAGATTCCAGGTAAGACCAAGCGTTCCGCAAAATTATTGAAGGTAGAAATCAAACTGCCCAAGGAGTACGGCGCACAGAATTCGTACCCGCTCGTCATCGCTCTTCATGGACAGGGTGGAAATGGCAGACAGTTCATCCGCGCGGTCAACGCTCTTCTCGGCGAACAAGCCGAGGCATTCATCATCGCAGCACCAACCGAGTACGGCGGGATGTGGCTGGGCGCGTCCGCAGACGAATCAGCCGAGCCTATTGCGCTGATTGACGCTCTCAAACATCGCTACGCCATCGATACGGATCGAATCTACGTCTTAGGCTATTCACTCGGCGGGCATGCGTCGTTCTTGATGGCCACCCTCTACAAGGATCAGCTCGCCGCCGCAGTGCCACTGTCTGGCACTTGTGCGATCCAAATGGGGGCGGAATGCCTCGACGTATTGCTACCCAACATTCACAGCACACCGGTACTCGCGGTTTATGGAGCCGACGATCAGTCCAAAAACGCATCGACCGGCGAGCCAGCCGGCATCGCAGTTTGGAACCGCTACATCAAACAGCAAGCCGCCGAGTTGAAACTGCCCATCACCATGATCGAACTTCCGGGCGTGGGCCATGGTGGCGTGATTCCGCCGAAGGAAGCACTTAAAGACATCCTCTCGACGAAGCGTGCGCCCCTCTCCAAAACCGTCGCCCACCGCTTTCGCTACACCACCCAAGCGCGCGACGGCTGGCTGCGGCAAACGCAGTTTTCAGGAAAACCGTGGACGTCGCAGCAACTCATCGTCTCACCAGCAAACGGCGAAACCGTCGCCGAAGCGATGGCCGCAATGCTGCGCGAAAAACTCGGGTACATCGGCGGAACGATCGACGGGCAAACCATCAACATCGAAACGCACCTCTGTGGACGCATCGAAGTGCTGCTTAACGAAGACCTCGTCGATCTCGACAAGCCGATCACCATCATCGTCGACGGCACCATACGATTCGAGGGCGTTGCCAAGCGCAACACCAAGACCATGCTCGACATCGCCAAAGAAGATTGGGAGTTTCAGCGATTGTTTCCGGTGCGTTTTCAAATCGGGCGAAAAGGCAAAGCCATCCAACGCTAGGTTGCTACTGTCTCGGTACTTCACTTGTTTGGCGGAGCGATTTGAAGTATGAGTAGCATTGCTTTCTTATGAGAAATACGTACCTAGCGAGCAACCACCCTAAGAGGCCTCGTCATCATGCCCGAACTTCGCTACCTGGACGACTCCGGTTCGCTCAAGACATTTTTGCTTGGAGCACACCCGGCGATCATCGGACGTGTTAACTCGTGTGACATCACCTTCGTCGATGACATGATCTCGCGCGAACACACCCGCTTCGAGCGCGAAGCTGAAGGGCGATACCGCGTTCGCGACCTCGGCAGCCGCAACAAGACCTACG
>BQJS01000023.1 GCA_021604825.1 Phycisphaerae bacterium
GTCGCGATCATGACGTTACCGAAGGGTGCCGTGTCGGTGGTCCATACGTTCACGCCAACCGTCTCGAATCCGAACTGCACATGACGGTCGGGACCGGCGTCCAAGGCCAGATCGATGCTGAACGGACCGGGAGCTGCCACAATTTCCGTCACATTGAATGACGAAAAGTCTGGCGCAAAGTCCTTGATGAAGATGGTTGTTTCGTGCGCCGCGGTGAAGGTGTTGGATAAAACCGTACCTTCAAAAGTAAGCGTTTCACCAGCGAGGTCACCCGCTGCAAACTCCTGGTATAGGCTGGCGGCCATGATCTTGTTACCGGGGTTTCCAGGTGCGCCGCCACCGATGTACCAGAACGGGTCCGGATCGCCGATGGTGTTCGGGGAGAGCGTGAGCTTGCTGGCACCATCGTCGAAGGTAGCGTTCAGATCGCCTACGCCCCAAGGGCTGCCGAAGACGTCCGTGACACCATCAAGCTCAAACACGTTCATAAACCCGCGCCACCCTGTAGCGTCCAAGGTGCCAGTGACATCCGCCGAGTTGCCAACAGTGACCGTCAAGTCACCAAATGCCGGGGCGACCAGCAGCCCAGACAAAACCAATAAGCTACATTGCAGACTAGAAAATCGCTTCATGATGGGATCTCCTCCGAGAGAAAATAGAGAGAAAAAAACAAGAGATTTTAGAGACGAAATTGGCGCGTCGTTGCGCCAAAACTCACCCTCTCATTGTAGTGTTGTAAGTGTCATAAATACAAGTGTTTCAAGGTATTTACGAGCGAATACAAGGGCAACAGTTTCGCCAATACGTCAGTTGTTTCATTCGCCAAAATGACACTTTAAGAATGACTTGATTATCGGCCAGTAGACGCAGATTTGTAGTTGGCTAGAGCCAACCGAATGTTCGAAATGTGTCCAATCCAACTGTTCAAATCTGGCACTCGGAATTGATTTACATACCCGAATTAGATGATGTGTTATGCAGGATGTTTTCTATCGAAGGACTTCAGGAAGAATTGAGTACCCGTTGGACTCGATGCAGTCGCGATACCAGTACGCCGACGACTTGGGAATGCGCTCCTGCGTCTCGAAATCAACGTGGACCAATCCGAATCGCTGTCGACATCCTTTGTCCCATTCAAAGTTGTCGAGAAACGACCAGTGAAAGTAACCGCGAACATCGGCCCCATCGGTGATGACTTTCTGAAGTTCGGCTAAGTAGCGCTTGAGGAAATCGATCCGTTGCGGATCTTCGACGCGACCTTCGAGGTTGGGCCAATCCGTGTTCGACATACCGTTTTCGGTAATGTAAGTCGGCGTGTTATATCGATCGTACAACCAGCTCGGCCCCCAATAGAGAACCTCGGGAGTCACCGGCCAACCAAATGCGGTTCGCGGATGTCCGTTCGGTAAGTCTCGGATTTCCGGGGTCTGTTCGCTGGGTATTGTAATTTCATGACCGTAATAAATATTCAAACCCAAGAAATCGATCGACTCAGAAATGATTTCGAAATCCGACTCCAGATGCAGCGGAGCGTTCTTGCCATACTTGCGAAGCCCCTCTTCCGGATACGAACCACGCAAAACCGGGTCCATCCACCAAACGTTGTTAAAAAGATGCTCGCTTGAAACACCCATCGTATGCTTGCGGGCAATTTCCATGTTTGCGCGATTCATGGTGCGCGGAAGATTAATACAGCCAGCCGGCGCGTATCCGATTCTTGCAGGCTTCTTTGAAAACTCGCGAATTTTTCGGACCGCTTCACCATGGGCCAACAAAACATGGTGACCGGCTTGCAAGACTTCACCGATGGGGCGCTTTTCACCGGGCGCGTGGTCACCAGTCAAGAAACCGTGTGAAAGAAAAACTTGCGGTTCGTTAATTGTAATCCAATTCGTCACGCGATCAGATAACCGCTTGACCACCAGCTCAGTGTAATCGGCAAACCAACCGACGGAATCGCGCGAAAACCAACCACCGCGTTTGTGCAGCGCCAGCGGTAGATCCCAATGGTAAAGTGTGACGTACGGTTCAACGTCATGTTCGAGGCATGCATCGACGAGTCGATCATAAAACTGCAAACCCGTTTCGCTCGGTTTGCCAGCACCATCGGGGATGACGCGCGGCCAAGCAATCGAGAAGCGGTAGGCCTGTAGTCCAAGTTGGCCCATCAGCGCAACGTCAGACTCATACCGCTGATGGTGATCGCACGCGATTCGGCCGTCACTGGGTGCGGGACCGAATGCGTCCCAAATCGACGGCTTGCGATCACCGGCATCGACAGCGCCTTCGATTTGGAAAGCGGACGTCGCCGCCCCCCAAACGAAACCTTCTGGAAAAATAAATCCGTCTTTTGCAGTCATCCGAATATCAATCATCTTGGAAAGAAAAAATCTCGACAAATAGGCGGGCATCATACGCCCAAAATGAAAGGGAACAAACCCACGCCTTTTCAGCGTGGATTTGCTCCCCAGTTCAAAATTCCGTCAGTTCAAAGCGGTCCAATCCGCCCATGCAGGCCAACCTACTGCGCGGGGCCGTCTAAGAACAACTCAAAGGTTTCATAATCGTCGAGTGTGACCATGCCATCACCCGTCAAATCGGCACATTCGCATCCGGCAGTCACAGCCCCATCCGAGAAGCATCGCTGGAATGCGGCGTAGTCGCTCAGGTCCGTATCCGAATCGCCGTCGCTGTTGCCCGTGGTTGAGAATACAACGTTGTCCACGTTCAAGGCGCCGTCCAATCCCCACGTATCCAACTCGTTCGCGAAGGTCGTGGTCACCGTGTATGTGTCGGCATCTTGGAATCTCGAACCGATTTTCGTGAGGTGCAAATCATCGACCTGCACGGTTACGCCTGTCCCCAATGTCCCGCTCGCGCCGCCGAGGAATACAACCGTCAAGGCATACGAGTCGGCATTTTGGTTGATCGCACCATCATCATTGCCGACGCCAGCGGCAATCACCGATGGATCGGAAAGCGCTACGTCAATGTCTTGCCATGTTCCGTCGGCTGGCACGTCGACGGCGAGGAAGTCAATGTCCGGATCCTCGAGTCGTACGGTCATGGTTCCGCTCAACTCACCAGGATCATCGGCGATTGCGCGAACGCGAGCGCTGAGACGAATGTCGTCGAGATTTCCTTCGAGGCGAAGGATTTGATTCGGCCAGGTTAAGCCTGCAAACCACGTTCCACTCGAAATGTTGACGTCGAAGACATCGAGGACAGCCGCCTTCGTTCCGCCGAAACCGCAGTCCGTGCAAACGGATGCCGTAACGGTTCCGTTCGCATTCAAGAACGCGCCGCCGAATTCACCAAAGAAACCTTGCTCGCCGTCCAAGCCGTCATCGAAGTTGTCGATGTCGCCAGCCGTGGGATTGGTTGACGATGCAAAAACAAATCCGGTCGTGTTCGCGAGCGCCGCTTCAAAGTCTTCGTCAAAGTCTCCATCGACGAATGTGCTGACACCTTCGCTCAGGTATCCGCCAGTGGTCTGAAATGTGGCACCGTCGGCAGTGTCGGAAAACGCGACTTCACCGATGGGCGTGACAACATCAACGGGCGTCAGGAATAGATTATCAACGTCGATGCGACCACCGGTTCCCCAAGTCGATTCCGGCGCTTGTGGGAATGCAACGACCACGGTGTATGTCGGTGAATCAAGATTGAATGTGCCATCTCCACCGCCCCCTGCTGCTCCAGCTTCGGTGAAGGTATCCAGCGTCCCTCCGATCACGTCCCATCCGCCAGTCGGACTAATCGTCGTAAAGAGTCTGTCGAGCTGCGAATCTTCGATGCGAAGTTCGATCGGCCCAGTGTTTTCAGCCGGGGCTGCGATACCTCGAACGGTGGCTTCAAGGGTGACCTGTGAAAGATCGGTCGAAGCGAGCCCTTGGTTCGCCCAAACCAAACCACCGCTCCAGCCGCCTCCGGCACCGATGACCAGGTTTTCGACTTTGATTTGTCCGAATCCATCAGGGTTGCCACCCTCGGTAAATGCACGGGCCATGAACCCGGTCGTTCCACAGAAGAAGAACGGCGGGAAGTCTTCGCAGAACGTGCTGTTCGTGTAACCGCCGAACGCAGCCTCATCCGTCAGACCTGTGTCCCAGCCAGGTACGAAGTTGAATTCAACGCTATTGGTATTCAGGAAGATGCCGCCGCCGACACCTGTCGCATCGCTAAAGTCTTCATCAAGTCCGGCTTGCGTGATGCGATTGCCTTCAACGCGAACGACGTAGTCGCCACCGTTGGTTTCGCCCATGACGTCGGCTGACACGAAATACTGCGAAGCATCGCAGCCAGCGTCCAAGACCGGCGCGAGATCATCCCAGAATAAACCGGCAAACCAAGTGCTACCCGTTGAATCACTGTTGGTGAGAACGACGTTGTCGACTGTCAAAGTTCCACCGGTTCCCCAGGGCGTCGCGCCTTCATTGTCGAATGCGATGACAACCTTGTAAGTGGACGCATTCAAATCAAAGATGCCGATGGTAGGCACACCGTTGGTATCGGCTTCGGTGAATGTGTTGAGCTGACCACCAAAGGACTGGAAAATCGATGCCGCAGGACCGGAGGCGATCAGGCGATTTTGATTCGGATCTTCCAACCGAAGTTGAACATCACCAAGAACTTCGCCATCACCGAGGTCCGCCGCACCGCGAATGTCGGCGGTCAAGCTGATCTGCGTTAGGTCAACAAGCGACTGCGGCGGTCCGCTGACGACCTCGAAACTCACGGCATCGGCAAAACCCGCACCACCTTGATTCGCCGGTTGCTCGAATGAAAGGACAGCCCGAGCGACCGTAGCCCCGACGGGAGCTTCGAGTTGAAGGGTGTTTTCGATCCATACGTTGGGTGTGGTCGTGTTGTCGACCATGACAAATTCGTCGATCGCCAGAGGCGTGCCAAAATCGACACCATCGTAGAACTCGATCTTCATGACGAATTCGTTCAGATTCCCACCGGTGATGCCGTCGAGTCCAGCGTTGATAATTGTGTCGTTACGAGAGAACACGCGCAGTTCCCAAGTTTGCCCAGGCTGAGCAATCAGGTCCTGAAATACACCAGAAGAGTTGGAAGCACCAAATGCACCGAACGTCTTGAATATGCTCGTGCCATTAACTGGCAATGGCAGGGGATCAATAAAATTGTTTGCGCCAAAAACCGTCCAACCGTCGAACGATCCACCGTTGTCGTCGAACCCGCCGTTGACAAATGGGTTGGCCCCTTCAAGCGCACCGGAATCGATGGTCATGCCCGCGAACCAATCACCGCTATTGAGGATGACGCCTTCGACGTCCAACTCGCCGGCTTCTGCCGGGTTACCGCCCGTTGGCGTACCGCTTGCTGCGGCGCCACCATCCGCACCGAGCACCGCATCGGCGGTTGTTCCGAAGAACGCACCTTCGTTGTTGATTCCATTGTCCCAGTTGGTTGTAAAACCGCTGGTGCCATTCGATGACACAAACACCCCGCCACCGGTCCCCGTAATATTGAGGAAGTCCTCGAAGATTGCACTGAAGCCAACGTTGGCAACTTCGAGTCGTCCACCGCCAGAACCGGCAACACCACCTGTTGCATCACCTTCACCAGTGACCGCACCAAATCGCGCGTTTCCTTCGGTACCAGCGAATAAATTTTCACCGGCAACACCGTCGTCCCATGCGACATTGGAAATAAATCCAAAACCGCTGAACGTAAACGAGCCCGTTTCCGTCACCGTCTCAAAATCTTCTTCAAGTATGAGCGGGGCTCCCATGCTGCTCGAGGCCACCCACCCCACACATAGGATGAGAGCGACCGATTGCTGCTTCCACCAACCTCCACGTGACTTCATCTATAGCTCCTTTTCCTCTTGTCGCGGTCATCGCAACCATCACGCCAACCGCAGAATCTGGGGCAGACAAAGCCTGCCAATTCCCTTGTTTCCTATTTCAAGCAATGCTCATCAATTACTTATTCAAACCGGTTGCGCTACTCTGAACCCAACGCACCCATGCCAAAACGAAGTTGAAATTCCTTGAAATCGCGAAGGTCCATACGACCGTCGGATTCCACGTCAAAGACTGCAAGGCATTCTGCCGGCGACAAGGTTCCGCCAGACTGCGGACCATCCAGCGGGCCGGCAAAACATTCAACCAAGATCGCAAAATCTGCATTGTCAACATCGCCGTCAGCATCGGCATCGTGAAACCCGGGTGCTGTTTGCAGACGTATGAAGTCGCCCGGCTTCATGACGGTTGACGTGCCAACGGGTGTGTTTGCTCCATCCCATGGATTACCAGCCGACGCACCAATAAATTCGTTTGACCGAACACCGCTCGAAGTGTTGAACACATTCGCAAACACACGAACATCATCAAATGGTTTGGCGTCAACGTGACTCAAGCGAATTCTCAACTCGCGCTGATCGATTGAACCCAGGTAACTAACTTCGTCGCCTCCCAAGACGTCGGTGCCTGCGTTAAGAAATGCGCCGTGGACAAATTCATGCCCAGCATCGTCGATGCGATAAATGCCGACGAGATTTGAAAACAGACAAATCGCAAAATCCGCACGAAACCCAAGCGGGAAAAACAGATCACCGCGCTGCCCGCTCGCAGATTTTCCGGAGATCAATCGACGTGAAGGATCACTTTCGTCGCTCAATTCGTAGGTCGAAACCGATCCTCCCGGAATCGAATCGATGTACACGACGACGCCGTCCGCCAAGCCTGCTGGCCAATCGGACGCATTGTCGAATGCGAGAATTAGGTTACCGACACTATCGGTATCAACGTGAAGCAATGACGTCGCCCCAATCACATCACCTGCACCAGAATTGATGCCATTCGCGGACAGGGCGTACTCGCCGGGCGAGATGACGCCGTCGACGGTTGAAGTCGATCGTGTCTCGTCAACCAAATCCAGCAATGCCGCCCCGGGATGGTTTGGAACATAAGCGCGAACGTAATCAATGTAGTGATGCTGCGGGAATACCGTCGTACCATTGGGCGGACCGGGCCAGTCGCCGCCAACCGCCGTATTGAGAATCCAAAAGAATGGAACGTCGGGTATGTTGGAATTCGATGTCGTTTGACGAATGACGCCATCGACGTACCAATCAACTCTGTCGGGGAACCACTCTACGGCAAACTCGTGGAACCCTGCTGTAAAGTCCGGTCCGTTGTATGTCCCGGTTACCGTTTGGCCGATCTCCCAAGGCGGTTGACCGTTTGGTCCCAACGGTCCCCAGTGAAGGCTCATGTGCATAACATCGGGTACTTGCCCAATGTGTTCCATGATGTCTATTTCGGGTGGCCAACCTCCATCGGAGGCGAGTCCCCAATGCGCAGGCCACATGCCCTTCGTCGCGGGCAGTTGCGCGCCGACTTCCAATCGTCCGTAGACCATTGCAAAACGATCGCGGGTATCGACCAGCCCCGACGTGTAACTCCAGGTTCCGAAATTGCCATTGCTGTCGAAACCGGACATGGTTCGCTGCTGACTGCGGAGCGTCAATACATCTTTGGAGTCAACATTGGTTAGATAGACATCATCGGGAGCGTAATATTGAAGTTCGTTATTCTTGACTTGATGGATGTCTTCAACACGCCACTTTGAAGTGTCGATGGTTGATCCGTCGAACTCGTCGGCCCAGAACAAATCCCATTCGGCATTGGGCGGGCTATCACTTTGCATTGATGCGTCATCAATAACGACCGCACCCGGATCGTCATTTTGCTGCGTGAAAACAACGGCAATACGAGCCTCTACCGAACCTGTCGGCGCCACGGCTTGCAACGTATGTTCCACCCATGATTCTGCGGGCGTATTTGTGTGAACCATGGTCACGTTGAATTCCGCGAGCAGATCTGCCGAGCCATAGGTTCCGTTCGGGACCTGGTAAAATTCAATCTTGAGATCGCAGTAATTGTCAGTACCCGACAGGGCGGTGTTTGTGTTGTGTCGAGCCCAAACCGATGCCGTCCATTCTTCGCCTCCCTCGGTGGTGAGGTTTTGAAGAAATCCAGTGTAGTTTGTGCTTCCGTTATTCTGACCGGATATTGCGGCGCTAAACGTGCCATTGTGCGGCGTAATCGGCGCGACGGCGACACTGCCTCCAAAAGTCTGCCAGCCGCCAAAATCCCCAGACTCGTATCCGGGATTGACCAATTGTGCGTTGGCCAACTGCGGTCCGAGTGCCAAGGTGGCGATGAGTACGCAAAAACATGGTCGCACCGCGACGAAGCGCTGAAGCAATTTCGTTCGCAACCGCGTTCGAATGCAAGATAAGACGGGATGTTGATGGCAAAAGTTCATATGTCTTCAATCATCTTGCGCCCAAACATCACTTCGGCTAATTGACGGTTACTCGCGGCTGATATGGTGACACTCGAACACGCGGTGAAAACTCTATGGGATCATTATCACTATTGAACTTTACCGGCAGAACCGGGGCGCCATGCAAATCTCCAAAAAGCACATTGAGTTTTCCACGGGGATGACGTTTGCGAGGAATACGTTCTGCCGCCAACCCGCCGTCTGCTTCGTTGGCATTGACTGCGTCCCCTAAATACGGACCACTCGCTTGTGCACTGAGAATGAGATTCGAGAATCCGGTGTTGGCAAAGTCTTGATCCTGCGAATCGCGCCCGGCTTCAAAAATCAATCCGACCTCGCCCGGACTCCAAATCTTGTCGAGGTTGCCCTGAAGTCGCGTTCCGATTCCACTCTGGCGACAGGGATGCGTTCCCGGATAGAGCTTTTCACCGACGCATTCAAACCATTGGCCAGAGCCAACGGGAACAGCCCGCCAACAAGCCGGGTTGCCCTGGCTCACGCCAACTTCCGCGCCGGTTATGTCTTCATTGACAGCATAGCTTAGACGTCCCCAATACGACATTCCCGTTTGACTTGCGCGGGCATTGTCGGGATCGCCGGAACCTTTCAACCCATCACCGCTCGGTAAGTTTTGCGGGTAGTATGGAGTCGCGAATTCAACCCGGTCGGAAGGGCAAATCACCAGTTCCATTTCGTCCTCGATTTTGTCCTTGATCGTGAGCGCGTCTTGATAGCTGGTCGCTCGAACACCCCAGTCCCAGTTTTGGCGAAACTTCATTCCCGCGCCTTGTGCAACGGCTACGGGCCAGGACAGCAGTTCACCGCCAACCCCGTATTCGTATCGATCCCTCGACGGGTCAGCCAGATCGAGTCCAACTTCATCAGTCGTAATTTGGAATCGACCATTGTGGTCGGCCGCGAACAGACTGATGGCTTGGCCGGTACCACGCATGTGAGCTAAGCACTTCGCTTGCTTCGCTTGATCTCGTGCACTTCTGAGAGAAGGCAAAAGGATTGAAATCAAGAGCGCAATGATTGATACGACGACCAGCAGTTCGACAAGGGTAAATGCTGTTCGCGTGCTCTCGCGCTTCAACAGCGTTTCTTTTTGAATCTTGTAACTCATGAAACGAGTCTCCTAATTCACAGCAGAAGTCTTAGCCTGCCGCGCGATTCCGTTCGTTGGTTTTCGATACGTCACTCGTTTGATTGCCATTGGCTGCCATCCAGCCCATTTCGCTCCCGCTCCTCGGCGGTGCCGTAGAGTGGTGGATTTCAAGAAAGCACGACACAGACTGACGAATTCGTTGCCCATTCTCGCGACCGAGCATTCCACTCAGGGCGCGAGTGGCCTCTCGCCCCAATGCCCGCGCATCCTGACAGACTGCCGTCATCGTCGGGTAAACCGAGAATCTTGCGTCGCCGTCGTCAAACCCGATGATCGACAAATCATTGGGAATATGAATCCCCAACTCGTGCGCTTTGTTGATCGCGCCGATCGCAAGTTGTGGGTCGGCCAATACCAAAGCTGTCGGAGGATTGGCCATTGTCATCGCCATTTTCAAAATGGTTGCGCCACCGATCAGATTTGCAGGGTTTCTGAATATCAAGCTCTGATCGATTGGAGCATCGTGCGCTTTAAGGGATGCCTCGTAACCTTGCAGGCGATCAAAGTGATCGCAGTCGGGGATCGTATTCATGCCGAACGCTATCCGACGGTGCCCGAGTGAGAACAGGTAATCGACCGCGCGGGTCGTTTCTTCTTCTGAACAGCAGTCGATGTAGCTGACAGCTTTGTTGTCGAAGCGCTCGCTGAGGACGATTGCGGGAAACCCTTCGGCGACAATTTGCTCGCAGACGTGCATCGTCTCAGCCGATGTGCGCAGGATGACGCCGCGAACCCCTTTGCGCATGAAGTATTGCGAGAACGTTTCTTCTGACGATTTGTCGCGCTGCGGTTTGAGAATCATCAGGTCGAGATGATGCTCGTCCACCCCCTCGGATATGCCTTCAAGAACCGCGAAATCGAATGCAGATGCAATCATCTCGCGCCCGGTGTACGTCATGGCGATGTTGGAGGTCGATTTACGGCCGACGCGCGAGATGTACCCCGATTTATTGGCGATGGCCAATACCATCTCGCGGGTTTTTTCGCTGACGTTTCGGTCGTTGTTAAGTGCCCGTGAGACTGTCGTAATTGAGACACCGGCTTCGCGTGCGATCTGACGAACTGAACTCATTTTGCTGCCCTCGCGACTGAGTGTTTGCCTGCAACAGTGTCTGCAACAATACCGCAATTGGAACGCAGGTTCAACGGAATTAAGCTTTTACAGGGTCAGGAATGTGGCCGTCGTATATTTTCGAGTCCGATAAGTATGCTATATCACTCGATTTAGGACATAAAAGATGCTCAAATTGTTTCAAAAATGGTGGTCTTCAGCTCGGTTGGGCTATTGTTTACGGAATGCCGAACGGAGCGCGCTCATTAGAAATGGCTCCAATGCGATGAATATCAGGAGGAGTGGGAGGAGTGAAATCGTGCAGGCGGCCATCAATGTATTCCATGCCGTTCCGCCGTGTTGTTGCATTAGCCGTTGCAGCCCGATCGCCAGAGTGAACTGCGATTCGTGATGAAGGAAGATCAACGGACCGAGAAAATCATTCCATACGAACGCCAGATGGAAGATCGACACGACAACGATCGCCGGCTTGCTCAGCGGTACAACGATGTGCCTAAACAATCCCCAATGTGATAGTCCATCGATGCGTCCAGCGTCAAAGTACTCGGACGGAATGCGCTTGAAGAATTGCATCAGCAGATAGATACCGAATGCCCCGCCAAACCATGCCGGCAGCCAAAGCGGTTTTAGCGTACCGATCCAACCGAAGTACTTGAACAGCAAATAGGTCGGAATAATGATGACCGGAAACGGAATTGCCATTGCCACAAACAGCGCGGCGTGCATCGGCTTTCGTCCAGCCCACGGAACAAACAGCATACCATATGCGACAATCGCGCTCGAAAGCGCAAGCCCGAGCGTACTTAAAGAAGCAACCACAACCGTGTTGCGAAATTGCTGCGGGAAATCGATGACTTCCGTAGACCAAGCCCCCTCGCTGACGTTGGCGCGATGCCCACCGGGAAGTTCCTTCCATGCCCCGGAATAATAATTCGCCACCACGTGTTCGGGCGTTTGCGCGATATCATCAGGTAAAATGTTCAATTCCGATGATCGCACTTCGTCAAGCGGCTTGATGCTTGTTGTGATCATCCACAAGAGCGGACACACAAATACGGCTGCGACAAGCATCGCGGGAAGCGTACGAATCAAAGTTTGAAGCAATCGGGTCATCATCACAGTGCATGCGGTACAACAGGCAGCCGGCGAATCAACATGCGGGCGATGAACAATGGAATCAGCACAACGAGCAATTCAACGCAGCACAATGCGCAAGCGTAACCAAAACGTTGGTAACGAAACGCAACATCGTAAATATACATCGTAAAGAAGTAGCACTTTCGACCGGGACCGCCGCCAGGCAGCATGATGTATGGAATCGCAAACGTCTGCCAGACGTACATCATGTCAACCAGCAGATTGAACAGAATCAACGGTGTGATAAGCGGCAGCGTGATCTGTCGAAATTGTGAAACTGCGCCAGCCCCATCGATCCGAGCGGCTTCCTGAATGGTAACCGGCACATCGGATAGCCCAATCAAAAGCACCAAACTCGACTGTCCGACGCCCCAAATGCTGATGAGTACCATGCTCGGGAGAGTCCAATTAACGTCAAGAAGCCAACTCGGCCCATCGATTCCAAACCACGCTAGGAAGTGATTAACGAGCCCGTATTCACCGTTCAGCGCCCATCGCCAAATGATTCCAACTGCCACCAGCGGCGTCATCGTCGGGGCAAGCATGCAGACTCGCCACCAGGTCGCACCAAACTTTGCATTGTGGATAATGACCGCCGTCGCGAGCGAGACGAACGTTCCAAACCCCAACGTCAGCATCGCAAACGTTGACGTGTTGGCCAGCGTCAATCCGAGAACCGAATCGTCGAGCAGTGCCGACCAGTTTTGAAATCCACAAAATGTCGGCGCACGGGTGCCGTTAAACTGACAAAAGCTCAGGCCAATCGTTGCCCCCAAAGGCATGAGTACGAATAGAAATCCACCGATGAGCCAAGGCAATGACCATACCGCCCCTAGAATTCCGTCGGATGTCTTACTCCGTTGAATCGTATTCATGGGTAGGCAATTCCCCACCGACGGCAACGGGCGATGTAATTTTGAGTCAGCGAATCGATTTCCTCTTGGCATTGCTGAAATTTTTTCGGGATGTCGCAGTCGCTGATCCAAACCTGGCCATAGGTGGCTCGGTACTCGGACAATAGTTCCGACCAGTTTGGCAAGGCCGGGACCGTTGCTGTCTTCGATTCTCTAAGAAGGAATTCGTGAACGTCGATTCCGCTATTGGGGTGCGTGGCTACGAATGCATCCGAAAGCGTCGCGAGAGGGCTATTCTTGCCATGAAGCCAACACAGCCACTCAACGGGTTTGAGTTGTAGCGACTTTTCCGCAGAATCCGCTTGCGAATCGGAGTCACCCAGCCACGGTGACATATCGCGATACGCATCAATCGTCAATGGTTTAGCTTGATAGAGCCAATTAACAAACGTCCATGCCGCTTTCGGATTCTTCGCCCCTCGCGGAATTGCCAGCACATCCATCTCAAAAAAACCGATCGGGTTGCCGCTTCGTGTAGGAAAGGGCGCGACACCAAAATCCAAGTCGGGCCGATACCGGCGAATCAAATGTGCCATCCACGGACCTTGACGAACCATGGCAAGCTTTTCCGAGAGAAACGGATTGTCGGGTGCGCCAAACTCACCCAAAGACGACTCAAACTCAAGTACATCGTCGAACCCATATCCCCTCGTATAATCTTGAACCCATTCGTGCGATTCGACAACGTCACGCTGGGCGACATCGAGATTTCCAGTGGAAAATTCGATCCAGGTTCCTCCCCACCAGATCGGCCAAGTGTGCCAATACCAATCGAATGAGCCAGCTGTCCCAGGGAGGTAGCCCATCTTTTGAATCTTGCCGCCATCGCTTCGCGTCGAAAGAATCTCGCAGACTTTCTTAAAACCGGCGAGCGTGTTGGGCGCTTGAGTTGGGTCAAGGCCGGCATCGCGCATGGATTTCGTGTGTTCTTTGAAAACGCCACGATTCCAATAGAGTGCGATCGTTGCAGGAGTCGAAGGCACCGCGAATAACCGGTCGTGATAGTTGCAAGCCGTCACGAGTGGTTCAAGAGCAAGCGATTTTACGGTAGCGGTGTCATCGATTTCATCAAGAGGCGTAAGCGCATCGGCGGCTGCAAATCCGGTGACATTTCGCTGCCACAATCCCAGGATGTCGGGCGGATCGCCACCTATGATGGCCACCTGCGCTTTGACGTCCACATTGGCAACCGGAACGTATTCGACGAAGATTTTCTTTTCGAAGCCAATCGTTTTGTTAAATGCATCAACAACGGCCCGAGCGGCGTGGGCTTCGTAACCGGACCACTTCTCCCAATAGACGACATGCGTGAAACCGACTGGGCAATTTACGTTTCGCGTCGGTTTGCTTGTGCAGAGTACAGCCAAAAAAATCAGGACCGCAGCAAGCAGAACCACTCGCGGTGCATTCATCGACCTGCAACCTCAGGACATGGAAGTCGATTTGCGGGTTGCATATGTTTTCTCACATCTGCGTGTTGTCACAAGCCTCGGACATCAGTCAGTCTGTGGTGCTCACGGCTGCATGCCAATGATGAAGAAGCGTCGAGAATCCCCAAACCGCACCGACAATGTAAGTGACAACCGCACCATAAAGCCAGTATTGGCCTTGGCCGCTAGGGTCACTGCCGGCTTGTGTCCAAAGCCACTGCATCGCCATTCCCACGCTCATGAAATAAAACAGGAAGAAAACAACAATGAAACCTGCGAAAAAGTGAGCTTCCATCCGTCGAAATGCCCCATTGGATTCTAACCATTGCTCCCAGGCCATCCCCTCGCAACATTCTTTTTCGATGTGTTCGCGTATGAACCGACCGGCTCGCATCATAGCGTGCTGCTCGGCGATAAACGCCAAAATGAGCAGAAGCGTAAAGTAAGGCATGATCACCCAGAGAAACTGCTGCGGACCCGATGCAAAATAGGTGATGACAGGCAATCCGACTGCACCGACTAATACGATCCAAAACAGATGGGACTGCCGTCCTTCGATTTCAGACCGTAATGCAAGGTATTGGTGCTTCGAGAATTCATTTGCTTCCATGATCTAGTTCTCCTGTGATGCTCGAGGATCTTCATTCTTATGTTGGTTCGAAATTGGATCGCCCCAGTCAAGTTTGACGCGTTGTTGCTGGACTTGCGTTCGGTCTTCACGGGTTTATTTCGAGATCGCCCACCGAATATTCGAGCATAATCACCGACTGGTAACAACCTGAAACTGTTTTTTGACGCGTCATTGCAGTGCGACCACTTCCAATTCAAACGTATTCGAGCATTGAATCCCGGAAGCAACTTCTCTACGGTTTGATTATTCTCCGCTGTTTACCGAAAATAGCCCACTTGATTCAAATTGAATTCCGCGGTTTCCAGGAGCAACTGCAGACATGTCCAAACACGAGTTTATTATTGTACGGTTTTTTCTTTCTGTCGTAGTGACATTTTCTGTCACTGCCGGATCGATCGCCGATGAAGTTGCGGGTTCGTCTCCTAAAAATTCTGTCATCGATCATCGCGTCGATCAATTGCTTAAGCAAATGACGATTGAGGAAAAACTCGGTCAATTCACACAGATGTGGGGCGGAATCAAGCAAGACACCAATCCCGAACAAGCCGAGCGCCAGCGCACGGACCTAAATGGCCAAGTCAAATCTGGAATGATCGGATCATTTCTGGGCATCCGGACCGCCGCAAGGGCCAACGAATTGCAGCGCATCGCTGTCGAAGAATCGCGACTCGGTATTCCACTGATCCTCGCCAACGACGTCATTCACGGATTTCGAACGATCTTTCCGATACCGCTAGCAGAAGCGGCGTCATTCGATCCCGATGCGGTTCGTCGCTCGGCACGCGTATCGGCTATCGAAGCCGCTTCGGCAGGGACACACTGGACATTCGCGCCGATGGTGGATATTGGGCGTGATCCCCGTTGGGGTCGCGTCGCCGAAGGGGCGGGCGAAGATCCGTATCTCGGAATGGTGATGGCCAAAGCTCGCGTCGAAGGATTCCAGGGGAACGATCTTGCGGCGAAGGACACGATTCTCGCCTGCGCAAAGCACTTCGCGGCGTACGGTGGGGCTGAAGGTGGACGCGATTATAATGCGGTCGATGTTTCGATTTCGACCTTACACAACGTCTACCTTCCACCGTTTCGCGCGGCGGTCGATTCTGGCGTTGGATCGTTCATGTCAGCATTCAACAGTCTTAACGGTGTTCCCTGCACAGCCAATCACATGATATTTCAGGACATCCTTCGCGACCGGTGGTCCTATGACGGTTTTGTTGTAAGCGATTGGAGTTCAACAACGGAAATGGTCGCGCATGGTTTCGCAAGAGATGACGCCGACGCTGCACGACAAGCGTTGTTGGCTGGCATCGATATGGATATGTCGTCATTTTCGTTTAGATCACATTTGGGAAAAGCCCTCGAAGACGGACTGATCCAGATGGAAGACATCGACCGAGGTCTCGCGCGACTTCTTCGCGCGAAGTTTCGCCTCGCATTGTTTGATCGACCGTATGTTGACCCCAATGAAGAAGCACGACTCATCCTCTGCAACGAGCATCGAGCAGCCGCCCGCGACGTTGCTCGTCGAAGTATCGTTCTCCTGCGTAACGAAAATTCGACGCTTCCAATCACCAAGAATTCAAAGAGTATTGCCGTCATTGGGCCATTAGTATCCGCAAAGAAAGACGCCATGGGCACTTGGGCGGTCTTCGGAAACGCGGACGATGTCGTTTCGGTCGAGGAAGCGATGCGTGCGCGTGCTGGCGATTCGTTAAGCGTCAAGTTCGCTCGAGGTTGCGGCGTGCTGGAAGACGATCGAACGGGTTTCGAGGAAGCCAAAAAGCTGGCGGCGCAAAGCGATTACGTGGTGCTGGTCTTAGGTGAGAGCGAAGATTTGTCAGGCGAGGCGCACTGCCGCACGTCGCTCGGATTGCCCGGTATCCAACTGGATCTGGCGAAGGAAATTATTGCACTTAAGAAACCGACGGCTGTTGTATTGATGGCTGGTCGTCCGCAGAGCGTACCATGGCTGGCCGAAAATGCGGACGCGATGATCATGGCCTGGCATCTTGGTGTTGAATCGGGCAACGCGATCACGGATGTGCTTTTCGGCGCATACAACCCGGGCGGAAAAATGCCCATGACCACGCCGCGCAACGTCGGGCAGGTTCCGATCTACTACGCCCACGAAAACACGGGCCGCCCACCGACCAGCGAGCGCTATACATCGAAGTACATCGATGTGCCCTGGACTCCGCTCTACTCTTTCGGATATGGCAAGAGCTACACGACATTCTCTTTCACCAACCTCGCCCTGAACAAGAAGCAGTTCAAACCGGATGAGACGCTTGAGCTGCAAATTGACCTGACCAATACCGGAAAAGTCGCCGGCGACGAGGTCGTGCAGGTCTATACCAGAGACATGGTCGCATCACTCACGCGTCCGGTGAGGGAACTCAAACGCTTCCGAAGAATCCACCTCGCCCCCGGGGCGACGACCACTGCCAAATTCCAGATTCCCGTGCATGAACTAGGGTTTTACGGCAACAACGGCGTATACAAAATCGAACCGGGGTCGTTCAAGGTCTGGGTGGGGTCGGATTCAAGTGCGACGCTTGGAGACGAGTTCATCGTTTCCACGTCAAACAAAAAAGCCACTACCGCAACTGATTGATCTGATTCGCGAAGTCGTGCAGATCAATATCACCGTCATTATCGAAATCGTACTCGCCGCAGGTTGACGGCTGGTTGGCTCCTGGTCCATCCAGGCAGGCCAGAAAACACTTCGACCGTTCCTCAGCGAGCAGGTCCACACAGATCGGAACGAATCGAAACGATTCGAGTTCAACTTCCTGATTTTGACCGTCACTGGGCGGTCCGTTGAGTTGCCATAGATTGATATGCACGCGCGGTTGTTCCGGGCGAGGAAGGTGAGGCCCCGAATTGATCCACGAAGCGATTAATGTACTGGGTGATTCATCGGAGGGGCCACCGCGCCACGCCCGCGCTTCGATCCGATCGGGCAGCCATCGCAAGGCGTAACTAATCCGCTCGCCCTTGGCATAGTTGATGTCGAATCGCGAGATGTTGCCCGCCGCATCGAAGGGCTGGACGACGAATTGAGCCACATCGTCGGCAGGGATCCCCCACCGACTTATCTCAACGTCGATCTCGTTGTGCAGGTTCCACGGATTCGCCGGGTCGTAGCAAGTCGGATACTGCCAGAGGAAAAGGCCCAAGACCACGTTCGCCGGGAGTAGATCCAACTGTCCCACAGAAGTGAAGATGTAATCTCCGTAACTGAGATGGTCCTCGAGAGTAACTTCAGAACTGAACCAGTTTCCACCGACGTTCTTGATCGTCATGTGCAACTTATCGTTCGCGTCAACCCACACATGAGAGGGGCCATCACCAAACAAATTTGGACCCGGACCATGAACCCCTGGCCCCTTCACGCGCCAATTGTAGCCCGCAAAACTGACCACCCTCCCACCAGTGAAATCTGACCACTGCTGATCGTAACGCGACGGTGGACCGACCCGGTCGAACTCAATCAAGTCATAGAAAACTGTGCCAGTTTCTTGCGCCGGGCTTTGCGAAAACGCAAGGTGAAGGTGTGCGGCTACCGTCCCCCCCGGTGCGGGGAGAGTCGTGAAGGAGAATACCTTCCAGGTGTCGGTCAGGTCAGCCGGCATTAGCACATCGTGCGACTCAACACTGATGACGTTTCCGCCACCGTTGCGCCATTCGACTTGGACAACACCTTTCGCGTTGCCATTCAATGGATCGAGTGAGGAATGCAAGACGCGACCGGCGACTTCCCAACTTTCCCCCGATGTCGTGTCGAGCCGCTGCCAGAATGCGGACACATCGAAATCACCGGTGTTTGGACCGGTGACCGCAGCCGACCGACTACCGTGGACAATTGGGCTCCCGGTGCCCGCGAGGTTTCCGATCTGATTCCACGCGGCAAACACGGGGGCACCATTGTCTGCGAGTTCGAAACTCGGATTCGCAAGCTGACACTGCCCATTCGCTTGCTGAATGGTTGCCAGAAGGACACTCAAGCCCCACGAGATGACCAGTGCTGAATGGCTCATTTTCTCCTCCGCCGCTCGACTTACCCAAGATGAGTTTCTCATTATAACCTTCGACCCAATGGACAAGATAGATGCAAACAGAGCCCACAATTGTTTCGAATGTGTATCCATGGGTCCCGTGAACGTTAAGTGCTGGGGCTGCTGGCCTGAAAAAACCGACTTGCAGCACGCGGAGCAAGAACGCGACGATGCCGCGGGCCAAGTTTCTGACAGATTTGAACTCTGTCGGGAGGGCGAGGGAGGACATCATTCGGCAATTCCGAGATGCGAATTTTGAGCGTTGGTGAACTCCCGCGATTGAGACTCGTCGAATCGCGGAGGACCTAGTCCACGACGGTCGTGGCATGGCGACGGCGGCCATACGAATGCCCTTGGACTAACATAGGCACTGATATCAATACAGTGAGGAAGATCAGAATGAGCTGTCATTATTGCGAGTTGGTCAGCAATGGCGAGGAAAGAATGTCATTCCAAGAAACGTCCTGGAGTTGCGACAACTTGGCCCGTTAACAACTTCAATTGTCGACGCCAAAGAGAAAGCCGTCGCTTATTCTCAAATGTGTGTTTCGTGCAACTTTGAGGACGCAAAGTTGCTGGTGGCACACATCCGAAAAACCTGTCTGCGACAGCACGATCGCGACAATTCTTGTTAGTTTGATTCGTGATTCCACTAACGGCTGATTCCTGCGGATCGCCTGTCATGGCGACGCCGAGCTTCTACCGATCAGAATGCGAAAATTACCGGCCTTCTTTGATTAACTGTTGCCCCTCTGCGTTCCAGTGAGGACCGGACGACGTCCAGCTTGGGAATTCGTTTGTCGGCTTGCAAGCTACTACGAGTACAGGACTTACATGCGTTTCTTGAGTTGATAACGAGGATTCACAGTCAATGACAAATCGGTAGACAGTCAAGAACAAGTGGCCAACACGTGGCGACTGACCCACTCTTGACCCACTATTTGCAGCGAAACGCAGCAATGACGTCCAGCTTGTAAGCCGTGACGTCTTTGCACTCGGCAGACTTGCGGGTGGGAAGAGGAGGGATTCGAGCCCAACAGAACTCCGCTTGGCCAGCTGAGGCGTGCAAGCAGATCAGTGTTGTTGAGCAAGCATTCTAGTCGCTGGCGGAAGGAATATGGCGGTTTGAAGTTGGACCGAGCCAAGCAATTCAAGCACCTTGAGCAAAAGGTCGTCCACCAGCTTGCTTGACAGGTCAAAAAATGCAGTCCAACAATGGTTAGCTGGAAGTGGATTCCGAATTCTGCAATCGATTTGTGGATGTCGAACATTGCCCCCTGGCTTCCTCGCGCATACCCTCCGCTGGGCTTTGAACTGGCGCAGTTGCCAGTTTTCTGGAAACCATCGTGATAGAGTTAGCCAAATTTCTGGCAGGCGTTCGCTTGCCCCGCATTTCGTTTGCGCGATTCCTGCTGTTTCTGATGGTGTCTATGGGCACGGCGGCGTCGAATGTAATCGAGCCATTTAGCTTCAATCCTGTAAGTGAGTCTTCCGAGTCCTCGCCTATAGAGAGCGAGTCCAATGCAAATTTCGTTCGAACGCGTCAACGCATTTCTTGCAGGGTAACCTCACGTCGTACGACGCATCTCCGCCGTTCCATGCAGGTCTGTCACTCCCCAAAGACTCGCTTTACCTTCTTCTCGGGTTTTGCACTAAAACCGTGCGAATTTGTCAATCGTAACGGCTTCGGCGGCCCGATTCTCACATAACCCTCCACTCAGTCGCTGGAGATTCTGTTCAACTGATAGACGCTAAGCAGTCGCATTCCGTTCATTTTATTTCTCATCACCCGCCATCCTGAAGTGGTGCGGACTCATTGATCATTACTTGCGCGGCCCGGTGGCGGGCCTCGCCAACCCCGAGTCAACTAAGGGGCTCGATCACGCCGCAAGACAGCTTCACAACCTAATCAGTTGCCCATTCATTAAGAGAAAAATCGCACCCGGAACCTGAATCTAGATGAACCGGTGTTTGTTCTAGAGACCAGGGAAACAAGCGTGCATAAGAGAATTGGCAATACATTTGTGACCATTGCGAGCAACGAAGAATAGGTCCATCGGGACTTATGTACGGCCCTGATTTTCTAGCGAATGAGAATAGGATTTGGAATGCAAGACATCATCACAAATAAGAAATCGGGCGAACCACATGATAACAGCACCGTAATTTCAAGAGAACATTGGAAAAAGGATATCTTAGCTTCGGGGGTCGTGTTCCTTGTAGCGCTGCCACTCTGCATGGGTATTGCCGTTGCGTGCGGGGCCCCTGTGATGACTGGGATCATCACCGGGATCGTTGGCGGCGTTATCGTCGGGTCAATGTCGGGTTGTCCGTTGCAAGTCAGCGGACCGGCCGCAGGATTGATCGTCGTCGTGGCAGAGATCATCAGCCAACACGGCTTCGCAGGCTTGGGAATGACCGTATTCCTCGCCGGCGTAATTCAAATGTTGGCTGGTCTTCTAAAATTGGGGCAGGTGTTTCGAGCAGTTGCGCCCGCGGTCATTCATGGCATGCTGGCTGGCATCGGTGTTCTTATATTCGCAAGCCAGTCTCACATGATGGTAGACGATGTTCCCGGAAGTAGCGGGTTGACGAATCTAATTACGATTCCTCTCGCCATTTGGAAAGGACTCAATCCTGGCGAGGGCACGGTCCATCATTGGGCGGCGATTGTTGGCGTTCTTACGATCGTCACGATCGTTTTTTGGAAAACATTGGCACCGAAACGAATCAAGTTTATTCCTGCGCCGTTGGTTGCGATTGTTCTCTCTTCGGTTGCGGCGTGTGTGTTCGGTTTGCCAATTCGGTACATCGACATGTCGGATCGCCTGTGGGAAGCCGCAACTTATCCAACCATGTCGAGCCTCCAGTCCTTGTTCAGTGCTCCGATTCTGATCGGTGGACTGACGATTGCGTTAGTGGCAAGCGCTGAAACCCTGCTTTGCGCTACGGCAGTGGACAAATTGCAGACCGGGAGCCGGACAAACTACGACAAGGAACTGCGCTCTCAGGGTGTGGGGAATATGATTTGCGGCTTGCTTGGATCGTTGCCGATGACGGGCGTCATTGTGCGTAGCAGCGCCAACGTTCAAGCTGGCGCTCGGACACGACTTTCTGCTGTCCTGCATGGCCTCTGGTTGCTTGTGTTTGTGGCGATGCTGCCGGGACTACTGAGCTTGGTACCAACATCCGCGCTGGCGGCAATCCTTGTGTTTACAGGGTACAAACTGGTTAGCATCAATGCGATCAAGGAACTCCACAAATATGGCAAGAGTGAAGTTGCAATCTATATCGTCACGCTGGGCACGATAATCACTTTTGATCTTCTAAGTGGCGTCATGGCAGGGATCACCCTTTCTGTCGCCAAACTTATTTACATATTCTCGCGGCTGAACGTGCGAGTGGAGCTTAACCGTGATCAGAATCGCACTGTCATGTATCTTGACGGGGCTGCGACATTTCTTCGTTTGCCGAGACTCGCAACGGCATTAGAGCATGTGCCTCCTGACACCGAATTGCACGTCCATTTCGAAAACCTCGCATATATCGATCATGCTTGTTTGGATTTGCTTATTAACTGGGAAAGGCAACATATAAGTACGGGAGGTCAACTCGTCATTGACTGGGAATCACTAGTGGCCAGATTTCATGAGACGCGCCAGCCAACCATGCGGGAAAAAGACTCAAGGGGAACAACGAAGGATCTGCACTTCGAAGCCGAGGCCGATGATGAACCTCGGCTTGAGATCGAGAGTGTGAAATTGTGAGCAAAAGGGACGAAAGAATTACTCGACGCAGACGATCGAAATTTTCACGGAGTGCCGATGTATGGCACTGCGCCGAATATTCAGAGCAGCTGCTCGATCGCCACGAACACGGGTTGTCTGGAAACCCAATTAAAAGGCCCAAAAAGCAACACGACTACGGCGCTGGCGAAGGCCTTGTGCTCCCAAACCGAAGCGATAAGTCGTTCCTGTCGACATTGCAGCCGGAACGCCCAAAGGAGGTGTCATGGAATTTGAACAGCTCAGTGAAACCAGCCTGAAGAAACCCGAAAACTGCCAAGCCTGTATCACAATGGCTGGCGATTTTCACACGCAAGTGCCCTTACAGATCAACAACAATTCCGGCTTTGCACCGGTTGCCCTTTACTGATCGCTGACAGATCACTTAAAGTAAATTGAGCCTCTCGTCGCTACAAAATACAATAAAGCGCCGTTAGCAGTATTTTGAAGAGCCAGCGTTTATACGGCCTATTTAGTTGCAATCGATTTGTTCGGGGAAGATTCTGTGGCAACCGAGCCTGGGGAATCGTGATGCGTCATGCGGTCCAACGCGCCTTAGTGCCCCACTTGTACGTTACTTGGGCTTTTTGTCGCGGAAAATCGGTGATCTTGCAAGCGTAAAGAGCACGACTTCTTCGCCGGTGATCGTGCTGATGTCGTGGTGGAGACTGACGACCTCAACGCCCGTTACTTCTTGAACCAATTCTTCCAACACCGGCCGCGCAGTTTCGACCAATTGTGTCCTGACCTGTTTCAGCAGGGTCCGTCCTTTTTCACTCTTGGGCGACCCGGCCAATTGCTGTTCTGCTGCAGTCAACACGCCAATGAGTCTGACAACGAGAAGATCGTTGATCAAATGGGTATGGATGTCCTTCGGGCCACGCCCCATGTAGTCCTGCTCAAAACGACGGAGTCCCTGACAGATTGCGGCTTCTAATTCACCCTGAGTCTTCATAACAGGCCTCAATGCGATGCATACGGTTCTTAAACGCACATTTGTGAGACAACGAGTGCATCACCGCGATAGTGTTTGCGCAGAGTTGAGGACTTCCAGTCTGCGCGATTCATTTGCCTATCTCACAGGATGGGCTATACTACTTCATGATAGAGTCGACGCAATCGAATGCGTAACATGGGCTCTGGACGCGATAATCTGCGAATAATTCGGCTGACGATTTGAAGGACAACCCGGCTCAGCCCGGGGGGTCCGTTGACGAGTAAACCGATGTGGTTGAGTGCATTAATGCACCCGATCACGTCGGTTTTTTTGTGTCTATCGGAATCTTCGCCGTCCACTTGGAACTTTGAGAAAAGGGAAAACATGAACATCACAAGAAAAACCAGTTCGAACCTTAAGAGGATTTGTTTTGCTGCGGCCTCCATCGGACTATTTGCGATCGCATTGCCTGTCCTTGCACACTGTGGCAAATGCGCCGGCGACGGGTTGGCGCTCGCCGAATCGCTGAAGGCGGGGAAAGTGAGCCTTGCCGGTGCCACGACGTTGGCGGAGGAAACCACTAAAGGCATCGCAGTAAGAGCGATCACGCACAAAGATGAAAACGGCTCATTTGTCGAAGTGCACTGCATGATAGAGGACAAGATCATGGCGGTGAGGGTGGACTGTACGACGGGCAAGGCAAGCGCACCGTCCGAAGTCACGGACCTTGAAGCCCACGCCATGGCATCAATGACTGCGGCCGACGTTGACGCTGCCGCAGGAGGCACTTTGCTGGATGCGACTATCGAATCGAAGCTTGATGGCATCGCACAAGCGACCAAAGAAGGGGAACTCGACAACGCAGAAGAATCGCTTATTCGACTTGAAGAGAAGACCAATCTGTCTGAATCATTGCAGGCTAAGGTAAAGAGCGCGCGCAGTGCATTGGACGCAGCCAAGTCCGTTGCTGATGCAAAAGATGGCCTGCCTGAACTCCCATGAGTAGGTCTGCAATACTCGCGAGGTCGAGAATTGAATTCGCGATTGAAGTGCAATTCACCTGCTCGCCGGAAGATTCATTTGCGGCGAGCAGTTTAGGAGCGTGAATCGTGCACTACCGATGCAATTGCTTGCGGCGATGGCGATAGGCAAATTTGGAAAAGGCGATTCAAATGGACAAGGCCAAACCAAATGTGGCGCAGCAAATCGCCGAAGCAGCCAGCGCGTTTGAGATCAAAAGGACGGGCGTTGCGCCCCAATCGGTAAGCGTCGTACTCGGTGACAAGACGTTGGTGATCACGCTTCATGGAGTCTTGTCGAAAGCAGAAATGGCTCTCGCGAAACAACCTGATGGCGTTGCACAGATTCGCGAATATCACCGCCAACTGTTTGCGAGCGCCTCAAAATCCTATTGCAAAAGCATCATGGAAATCTCAGGTGTGAGTGTGCGTGAGGCGACAACGGAGGTCGAGACGTCATCAGGAAATGTGGCTGGGGTCTTTGCAAGTGGTGCCATCGTACAGGTGTTCTTGCTTGCCAAGAGCGTCCCTTCGGATACATGGAGCGGTACTACTGCGGACCATTCGAAGGAGGAATCGAAGGATGGCAGATGCGATAACGAAGACGGCTCCAATTTGTGATTGATGTTGTGGCTCAGAACGAGGAAGCCTCAGGAAGCCACCGCAGATGTGCGAATGGAAGTAAGACGTGCTTTCCGGGGGCATAGGAAGAAGCGCCACGGCCGACAGGTTCCGCATCTAGGGGGGCGGTTCCTGTCGGGTTTTGGTCGGAAAACTACCCGATTGAAAGTTGAACCATGCTTAATGTAACAGTCGCTGCGTGCGAATGTCTGCGGTCACGGCTACTCAAGGCGAATGCCGAACCTGATGTGGCAATGAGGTTCAAGCGTCGAAAGAACGGTTGGAAGCTGCGACTAGACAGCAAACGATCTGACGATACCTGCGTGATGCATAAAGGACGGGACGTACTTTTGATGAGCGCGGATGTAGCCAAGGCGACAGATTCACTGACCCTTGATGCAAAGAATGCTGATATCGGGACTGGACTGAAGCTGCGTCGCAACGCGCGCCCAAGAGACTAACTCATGGAATTACCTCACCGCACCTCAGGTGACGAACTACTCCGTGCGGGTGAACTGCGCGATCTACGCGGCCGCCTGCGCGCGGTGGCCCCAAAACACGATTTAGCAACCGTGATCGCATGCGCATTTGATCACCGAACGCGAATGCTCCCGTTCATCTACGCGGACAAACGAATGGCACCAGCAGGCGTACGCGCCGTTGGCTCGGCGATGGCCGACGTGGGACTTGAAAAGACACGAATTGTCCTACAGCAATGGAACCGATACTTTCGACCCTCACAAATGCGGCTGGATGGTCGCATACCCGACATCTTTATGGTTTCGAGCATGCAGCTCCACACAGCCGCTTGCATTGAACTCATTCGTGATGCGTGCCAAATAGAACCGTCGCGCCGACCGCTCATCATCGTGGGCGGACCGAAGGTGATCTACGAACCGTGGGATGTGTTTGGGATTGATCCGAAAGATCCTTGGGGCGCCGACGTTGCGGTCACCGGTGAAGAGTTCGTTCTCTTGAGTTTAATTGAGGCACTGCTAAGTATTCGCGCAAGAAATGAGCCGCTACGGGCGACGTTTCTCCGCGCGCGCGACAGTGGCGTGCTGGACGATATCCCCGGATTGGTTTATGCCCGTTCCGAACGCGGCGGTGTTGCCGAGGAATTAATCGACACGGGTATCCAGAGGCTCGTCGGCGACCTTGACGAACTTCCACACCCTGTACTTGGTTATCGCTTACTTGAACCACCAAGCCGGGCTCCCACCTTGACCACACATGCGCTGGCCGATCATCGCGTCACGAGATTCAGCCCGATTGGATCCCTTGTGCTGACGTTCGGATGCAAGTTCGCGTGCACTTATTGTCCGATTCCCGCTTACAATCAGCGGAAGCATCGCGTCAAGAGCGGAGAGCGCATCGCGGATGAAATGACCCGCCTGCGAGAGGAATTCGGCCTACGCTTTTATTTTGGGGCAGACGACAACTTCTTCAATCACGAGCAACGGACAATGGAGATCGTCGAAACGCTTGCAAAGGTTCGCAAAGGGTCAGGTGGATCACGCAACCGGTTCCGTTGGGCGACGGAGGTGACCGTTCACGACACGTTGAAACTCCGAGACCACCTTCCGTTGATTCGGAAAGCTGGCGTCCGTTCTCTGTGGATCGGCGTTGAGGACATGACGGCAACGCTCGTCAAAAAAGGGCAAAGTGTGGACAAGACGAGTGAGTCGTTCCGACTCCTTCGTGAGAACAATATCCACCCCATGCCGATGATGATGCACCACGACGAACAGCCTCTCATCAGCCGCGGACCCAAACCATACGGGCTTCTGAATCAGGTGCGGCTGCTGCGAAAAGCTGGAGCTGTAAGCATGCAGGTTCTGATGCTCGTGCCAGCCACCGGTTCGAAGTTGTTCTCGGGAACGTATACCTCAGGCATGGCATACGACAGCGTCGGCGGACGACCGGTCGAAGAGCACATGCTCGGCGGAAACTACGTTATCGCGTCGCACCACCCGAAACCGTGGCGGAAGCAGATCAACATCTTGGTGGCCTATGCGTATTTCTATAATCCACTTCGATTGCTTTGGTCGGTCGTGCGCCCGAACACCAGATTGTACCTCGCGGATGCGATTTGGCAGACGGCGGGAATGTGGGGGCTTGCTCAAACGGTAAAGAAAACGTTCGGATGGGTTTTGCGTCTTCGCTTCGGAAAGATACGCCGCAAGAATGCCCCGCCAATGAACCGCATTCCAATGCGAGCCGTTGACGGGCTCCGCGCGAGTCACTCGCTCTCGGAGTCCGAACTGCCCATTCAAGTAACTACAAAGTCCGTCATCCGAGACTCGGCAACTGCGCTCAAGACTGCATTGCCGATTCTCAATTCACGCTAAGTTGGAGATAAGTGTCATGGAAATTGCGACAAGTAACGAAACGTCACTCGCACCGGTTTCAACAGCATATCGAATCGGTTGTCTTGTTGTGGTAATTGTACCCTTCCTTGGGTTCCTCGTCGCTGCGTATGGGCTTTGGGGGTGGGGATTCTACTGGACTGAGCTCGCATTACTGGTGGCAATGTTTGTCGCCACCGGACTTGGCATCACGATTGGTTACCATCGCCTCTTTACCCATCGTTCATTTGAAACGGTTCGTCCAGTCAAGATCATTCTGGGCGTGCTGGGTTCGATGGCCGTCGAGGGCCCCATTTTGCGATGGGTGGCCACCCACAGAAAGCACCACCACCACAGCGACAAATCGGAAGATCCCCATTCCCCGCACAACTTCGGCGAACGGTCTTTCGGTGTCCTCACGGGTTTGTGGCATGCGCACATGGGGTGGCTCTTCAAACCGAGCTCACCCGGACTGGAGCGCTACATCAAGGACCTTCAAATGGACAAGACGATTAGACACGTAAGCCGATTGTTTGGCGTTTGGGTCGCCCTGGGTCTTGTGATACCGGCGGTGGCCGGTGGCTTGATCACTGGAACGTGGCGTGGTGTGCTGTTGGGTTTCTTGTGGGGTGGGTTGGCTCGCGTGTTTCTGGTGCATCACACGACATGGAGCATCAATTCGATTTGCCATCTGTGGGGAACCCGCCCTTTCAATCGAGACGATCATAGCCGAAACAATTTCGTATTCGCAGTTCTGGGATTTGGTGAGGGTTGGCACAACAATCACCATGCGTTTCCGGCGTCCGCGAAGTTCGGCCTGCGATGGTGGCAATTCGACCCAGGTTATTATGTCATCTGGGTGATGAGGTGGCTCGGATTGGCCTGGCGTGTTCGAGTGCCAGCGCGCTCAAGAATTTCCGATGAGAGGGGCCAAGCCAGGGCGAGGTACGAGCGGCTTGAAGGCATGAGCAATTCAACGATGCGCTCATGAGCCGCCAGCCAATATGAGGAACGGAAATGAAAAATATATCGAATCACGATGATATTGAAGCGGCGGCAATTACCGAACAAGCGAGAGTTGAGCTTGCGGTACTGATGGGAATAGAAAAGGCGATTCGCATCGCGATTGATTGGGAAGTACGGGATGGTTCGTCAGTCCACAAGCTCTCGACATTGCGTTTCCTAGCCGCATCCTTTGAGCGCCATTTGACGCGTATCACGGTCCGCGCTGATCGTGGCGGTTACATGCACCGAATCACAGACGCGAAGCCACATCTGACCAATGACGTTCAGGAGTTGAGAGGCACGCTTCGAGGATTCCGCACCGACCTTGAAAGAATCGTGATGCGACTTGATTACGTCACGTCAAATGACGACGCTGGGATCGAACAAGTGTGCTTGGATTTCAAGTCCATACTCGACGAGCTGGCGACCCATGGACAAGAAAAGAGCGAGCTTATGCAGCACGCTTTTGTCCAGGAGGAGGGTGGAGAGGGATGACACTCTTGAGATTCAAGCGTTGCCACAATCATCAGACATGTCTGATGGCACGATGTACCATGTGCGAACCATTCAAGCGAACCATCGCTCCCTTCCTTGGATTCCATTGATTCACCACGATCTTGGTTCGACGGTGATCTGTGTTCCGCGTTTCGATGACAACCAGGCTTCGAGATTGTGGCGCCAGTTTCCGAAAGGCACACATGTCCGAATCAAGAAAGTGGCGAATTCGGGCACAGGAATTTCAATGGTCACGGAGGTTTTTGGGAAAGTGATTGCTTGGCGGTACGGACCGACGGGCGCGTGGTTTTCAAGAAATGGTGACCCCTATATTCTGAACGCCAACGGAAAGTTCCAATTGCTTCGTTTGAAATTGGCGAAAGTCGATGGTGAGATCACGGACATCGTCATTGACGATTTGACTTCCATGACGAGGGCCAACGCGAAACCGGCCGAACCGGATTCGGAGATTGATCGACCTTCTCAACGCAATAACACATGACCGGTGGTCGTGTCCGAGTCGTGACACCATTGAGGCAATCTGTGTCACCGACCAAGGTGAAGTGTGTGCCATGAGCGATAAGAAATCTGACATCATTTATCAGCATTGGACCCGATTGATCCAGTATGAAAGCCGGGACTTGACGTCACTTGACCTTAATGCCACACGTGCTCTTGCTGACCGCGAGGTGCGTGGCAATCCCTCCCTGGAGGGCATGATCCGGGCCGCCATCCAAAAACGCCGCAGCGACATTGAGCGAGAAATTGCAGCAACCCGGTCCCAAGCCGCCTCGGTTGACTCCAAGACCGAAGAAATCCCGTTACCTTCAACGCCAAGTCCTGCGATGCCTCCGGAGAAGGTTCGCGAAACCGTCAAGCAATTGGCACGAGCGCTCTCGACCTCACTGCCGCTCGGCGACGAGAATACAGCCCAAGCGACGCTGGCAAAAATCCTTTCACTACACAAGCAAAACCCTGGCGTGATTCCCATTTCTAAGATAGCGGAATACGAGCAAAGCCTTGGTAAACTTCGGACGCACTTGCAGAAACTCAGGGATCAGGTCGTCGAGCTGACACGGCGCACGGTTTCCGCATCGAAACGCGGAAAAGCAGACGAACTGGCCAAATCGCTTCGGCGACTCGACGCCATCCACATCGCCTATCCTGACTTGCTCGATGAAGCAAGAATAAATGAGATCCGGGTCGCAGCCCTCCACGCCACCAACGAGCGGCACCAACATCGGCGCACCACCCGCGAACTCCTTGATCGCGAACGGGCTATCGCCTCCGCGATCACGAAAATTGCTGTCACAGTGAGTGACTTTCGCAGAGCGGCGCGCGAGTTTCCCGACTCCGCTGCCGAATATCGCGAGGCGGAAGCCAAGTACATTCTGGCGACTCAAGAAATGCGCAGATACGACACGGAATGGTTTTCAGGGATCGTATTGGAACTGGCTGATCTGCTAGCAGAATGGACCATACCGCCCCCTGCTGCCGCAGATCAAATTGATCGCTTCTTGGAAGGCATCAACAAGGGACTCGGCGACATTCGCGTGGAGATTCGTGAGATCAATGACGGGCAAGACTCGGACGAGAGCGACGAGCGCGTGCCTCCTGCGTCATGAGCATTTTCATGTATCAACCGAAGGGATCACTTGGTGCCGTAGGATTTCCCATTCATTTGCTTGGATTCCTGACTAAAATCGTACTGGCTGAATGCGGTGTTCACGATGGTTGCAATTGACAGCCAACGACAACTCCAGCCACGCGATCCCAATCGCCTTGCAACGCAGCGCGGCATTCGACTTGCGCTGCACGGATTCTTGCGGATTGGCGACCGTGATTCCGCAATGTCACTTGGGTCTTCGTGAGATTCTTGTTCAACCTGCAGTTGAGGAGCCGTTCGATTTGCCGGACACCTTCTCCGCCTCATGGAGAGCGCGCAGCAGGTTGCCGCCCAGGATTTTGTGAATGTCCAGCTCGGCATATCCGCGGTCTATCAGTTCCTGGGTGACGTACGGGTAGCCGGAAACATCCTCGAGCCGTTCGGGAAAGGTGTCCGCGCCGTCGTAATCCCCACCCAAGCCGACGTGATCGATGCCGGCGACGCGGGCGATGTGATCGATGTGGTCCACCAGTGTGCCGACGTTTCCGTGCGGGATGGCGTGGAGTTCCTTCCACTGATTGCCCGCCTGCTCGAACTCCTGTTCGTCGGGATGCTCGACCTTCATCCTGCGCTCCCGTTGAAAACAGTTCGCCATCAGCCGAGCACCCTCCGGGTGAATGAATCCGGAGTAGAAATTGACCATCACCACGCCGCCATTCTCGGCGACCATTCGGAGCACTTCGTCGGGCACGTTGCGGTCGTGCTGGGCAATGGCTTGGGCCGACGAATGTGAGAAGATCACCGGTGCCTTGCTCACTCGAAGCGCGTCGCGCATGGTATCTGCCGAGACGTGGGCCAAATCCACAAGCATACCCAGGCGGTTCATCTCCAAGACCACTTTCTTACCGAACGCGGATAACCCACCGTTTCGCGGTTCGTCGGTGGCGGAGTCGGCCCAGTCGATGGTCTCGGCGTGTGTCAGCCCCATGTACCGGGCACCAAGCTCATAGAATCTGGAAAGGGTATCAAGGGAGTTCTCGATGGTGTGCCCACCCTCGACGCCGATCAACGAGGCGAGTTTTCCATCTTTGTGAATGCGGACGATGTCTGAGGCCGTGTCGGCAAACTCGAACACTGCGGGGTATCGCTTGAACATTCGATGTATCAAGTCGAACTGTTCCAGCGCCATGCTGGTAGCCGTCCCCGCGCGCGCCGTTTCGGGTGGAACATATACCACCCAGAATTGCCCTCCGAGCCCACCGCGACGGAGCCGCGGAATGTCGGTCTGCAGTTTGTCTTGCGCAAGGGCGATGTCCATGACGTCAAACGAAGAACTGGCCAGCGAGCGTATCTGCCAAGGCAGATCATTGTGCCCGTCGATCACTATGGCGGCTCGGTGAACGCGGGACGCCTCGATCGTCACATTGGCGCTGCCTTTAGGTTTAGAGTTGTGCAAATTGTTTTCCTCTATTGATCTCTCCATCGTACCCGAGCTTTCGATTCAGGTGGTGATCTTGTAGCCCTCCCTGAATCCGCCTGTTCAGCGCCGCCAACAATGCAAGATCCATCGTGAGTGTTGGGATCGATTTCTCTCCACATTCTGATCATTACGACCAGACTGCCGACTGTGGTGCTCGGGATCTGACTTGGACGAGAGCGATTCGTTCAACCAAAGAGTACACGACTCTCGTCTTAATGGCATCGAAAGTGGGATTATCGAGTAATTGATAAAGAACCACTCGCTTTCCAGGAATTCGCCTACCCGTTGCATGACCGCAAGGTACAATATAGCGATTGGTTGAGCCGCTGCGCGAAGTGCGGCAGGTCCACCTGCGATTCTCGGATGACTTAGTGAAGGGCGACCCGGTTGTGCCGGGGGGCTCGTTGAAGAGTAAGCCGACGTGGTTAAACACCTTAGAGGTGTTTGTCCGCGTCGGCTTTCTTGGTTCTTGGGCAACGCTGAATTGCCCGATTTGATGTGTGCGAAGCGATCTCGGAGTTCGAGACATCGACCGACACTGAAGTTGGAGTGCTTGCGGTTTGAACAAGCTTGCAGCTCTTTTTTCTTCCGCCTTCTTGTCAAGCCAGAAGCAGTAAGTGAGCAAATGTGCTGACGGCCTGTCAAACTCCTAACTCTCCTGAAGAAACAGGATCTAAGAAAGGACCTTGTGACAAGATGTATGAGTCAGTTTCCCTGGACCCGTCTCGTGAAGTGACGATTGACATCGAAGTTAACGATACGGCGAAGCCCGCGCAGCCACGATCAAGCATCCAACAGGAACGTGTGGCAACTGCAGTCATCTATTGCGAAGCCAATTTCGGGGCCCTCGACGGCAAGACCGCCAACGGACTCGTTCGTCATTCAGAGATGTATAACATCCTCTCTGTCATTGACAGCAAACAAGCCGGCCTCGATTCCGGCGTCGTACTCGGGGAGGAGCCGAACGGCATCCCCATCTGTCGCAACCTCGCCGACTCTCTATCTCGCGTCGAAGCTGTACCTGACTACTTCATTATTGGGGTGGCACCGGTAAGTGGGATGCTATCGACACACGAGCGAGGGTTAGTGCTCGAGGCAATGGCCCTAGGGATGAACATCGTGAACGGTCTCCATGAATTCTTGAATGACGACCCCGAGTTTGTAGCCGCGAGTCTATCAGGGAACGTAAAGATCCTCGACGTCCGAAGGCCCCGCCCAAAGAAGGACCTCAGGCTCTTCCGCGATCGCATCGCCGAAGTCTCCTGCCCGCGTATCGCAGTACTCGGCACCGACTGCGCCATCGGTAAGCGCACCACCGCTACCATCCTGACCCGTGCGCTCAACAATTGCGGAGTGAAAGCCGTGTTGGTTGGGACCGGCCAGACTGGATTGATTCAAGGAGCGCGCTACGGTGTCGCGCTCGATGCCGTCCCATCACAATTCTGTTCGGGTGAGTTGGAAGCCACTATCCTCGAAGCGTTTGAATGCGAACGCCCCGATGCGATCATCATTGAAGGGCAAGGAGCGCTGAGTCACCCTGCATTCTCGACATCGGGCCTCATCATCCGGGGCAGCCGTCCCGATGGTGTTGTCCTGCAGCACGCACCGGCACGCACCAAACGTTGCGACTTTCCGCAGATGGCGATGCCGACCCCGGCCGCCGAAATCAATCTCATTGAGACCTTCGCAGATACGAAGGTCATCGGACTGACCATCAATCATGAGCACATGTCCGACGCCGAGGTTAGCGTGGCCATCACGCGATATGAGAGTGAACTCGGTATCCCTGCAACGGATGCGCTCGCTCGGCCCTCCGAGCGTCTGGTGAATATGGTCCTTGCAGCGTTCCCAGAACTCGAGGAGAAGCTGATTGCTGGCGTGCGATGACTGCCCCGCGATTGGAAATCGACCTCGACAAGATCCTTCACAACGCCCGCACTCTGGTCAAACTACTGGCTGATCGTGGAATCTCTGTCACCGGAGTCACCAAGGCGACCCTCGGCTCACCCGAGATCGCTGGCACGTTGCTCCGAGCGGGTATCAGGGCGCTCGGCGACTCCCGAATCGAGAACATCGAAGCGATGCGTCGTGCGCGCGTACCAGCGTCGATGACACTCCTCCGCTCTCCGATGATCAGCCAAGCTGCCCGCGTCGTTGAGTTCGCCGACGTAAGCTTCAATACCGAGCTCGACGTCATCAGCAAGCTCTCGTCCGCAGCCCAAACAGCGGGGCGGACGCACAGAGTCGTTCTCATGGTTGAACTTGGAGACCTTCGCGAGGGCATCATGCCATGCGACCTTGAGAACACCGTTCGTGAGACGGTTCGCTTCCCGAACATTGCACTCGAGGGCATCGGAACAAACCTTGCCTGTCGTAGCGGAGTGTCACCCGACGTCAAGAATATGGCCGAACTCTCCACGCTGGCGGATTCGATCAACACGACCTTCGGCATCGTGCTGGACGTCGTTTCGGGAGGCAATTCCGGCAACCTCTCTTGGGCGCTTAGTGGCGTGGACACCGGCCGGGTCAACGATCTTCGGCTGGGTGAATCAATCTTGCTCGGCCGCGAAACTCTCCATCGCCAACCTATTGAAGGACTGCACACCGACGCCATCACGCTCGTCGCCGAAGTGGTGGAGTCGAAGATCAAACCATCGCAGCCCTGGGGCGAAATCGCACAAACCGCGTTCGGGGAGAAGACGCCGGCCACTGATCGGGGCAACATCTCGCAGACGATCCTAGCCATCGGGCGACAGGACATCGATCCGTGCGGCCTTCACGCGCCTCCCGGGATCGAAATCCTCGGTGCTAGTAGCGACCACCTCATCACGGATTCCGGTCGCTCCCGCCGTCCGGTCGGCGAAGAGATTACCTTCCAGCTCAACTACAGCGCGCTGGTTCGCGCCATGACCTCACCCTTCGTCGCCAAGGTCATGTATGGCCATTCATCCCATGTGAACGCCGAACCAATGCAAACGTTGGGCTGATAACGCACGTGCAGTTCTGATGATTAGGCATTCATGGCCTCTGTAAGTAAGGTGCTATACGATAATGATGAGGACGCTCGGTTACGTTGCTGAGCAAACGCGATTCGGGAAATGCCGGGTCAAGCAAGGAGAAACGGATATGGGTGATAAGGGTAAGAAAGATAAAGGCA
>BQJS01000024.1 GCA_021604825.1 Phycisphaerae bacterium
ATCAATCTGGATCGTGCTGGCCATTGCAGCGCCAGTTCTCAGCGAGGAGCCCAGCACAACCACACCGACTCTTGGCAAGTGGGCCAAGCATTACTACGACCGCGTGGCCAAATTCAAGAGCGAAACCGTCGTGCCGGGCGGTGTTGTGCTGGTTGGGTCTTCGCACATTGAGGGGCTGGATGCGAAGCGCTGGCTGCCGCGTTGGACGATTGTGAACCGTGGCATTTCTTCGGATCGCATTGGGATTGGCGAGCGTGGCATTTTTCATCGGCTTGATTGCTCGGTGTTTGATTGCGCGCCGCGTGTGATCCTTTTGCAAAACGGTGCGAACGATCTGGGCGAGCTTTGGCGAAACGGCACGCCCTCTATCCACGAGATCGAAACGTGCTATCGCAAGGTCGTGCAAACGATTCGCACGCGGCTTCCCGATGTACCCTTCATCATCGCGGGGATGAAACCGACGCGCGACAAGTACGCCGGTTTGGTTCCATCATTGGTCGAATTCAACGAGCGACTCGCCAACATCGCCCGCGACAACGATTGCGCATTCGTCGATGTCTACAACGAGTTAACCGATGACGAAGGCCTGCTCGCCAAGAAGTACTCGCGCGATGGGTTGCACTTGACCGATGCCGGCTATGCCATCTGGGCGAAACACGTCGATGCAGCGATCGAAACCGCCTCAAAAGACGCAGCATCAAAACAAGGCGGCGCGACACTTGCACCGACCACAGCCAAGCACGAACCCGAATCAGAACTACTTTGGTACGACGCCAAAGAGCTCGATGTCGAAGGCAAGGGTTTTACCGACACAGAAATCTTCTACGAACGTCTGCCCAAACGCGCCCTGCCCGACGTCACCGACATGGTCCGCACGCTCAGCAAACGGACGGCCGGCATCGCCATCCGATTCGAAACCGACTCCAAAACCATCGGCGCCATCTGGGACGGCGGCGGGGCAATGAACCACATGGCCGCCACGGGCAACAGCGGCCTCGATCTCTACGCAAAGTGCGGTGGCAAGTGGACGTTCGTCGCGGTCGGCCGCCCGACAACCGAACGCACCACCGTCACACTCAAGAGCGGTCTGAGCGGTGAAACAACCGAGTACCGCTTATACCTCCCGCTGTACAACGGCGTCACCGAACTACTCATCGGCGTCGAAAAGGATGCCAAACTCATCAAACCCGCACCGCGCGCAGCCGACCGCCGCAAGCCGCTGGTTTTCTACGGCACGTCGATCACTCAGGGTGGGTGCGCATCGCGAAGCGGCATGGCCCACCCTTTGATCCTCGGCCGATGGTTCGATCGCGAAGTGATTAACCTGGGCTTCAGCGGTTCGGGAAAGATGGAACCGATCATGGCCGACTTGCTCGGCGAGATCGACGCGGCAGTTTACGTGTTGGAATGCCTGCCGAACATGACGACGGAGATGGTCACCGAGCGCGTGGTGCCTTTCGTTCATATCCTGCGCAAAGCAAGACCAAACACGCCGATCCTCATGGTCGAAAGTCCGCTCAACTTGCCCAACCGTGGCGGCAACAAGGAACTCAACAAAGCGTTCAAGCAACTGACTGCCGAAGGCCAGACGCGCCTGTACTACCTGCCCGGAGGAGCGCAACTCGCCGGCGAAGAAAACGGCACCGTCGATGGCGTTCACCCCACCGATCTGGGGTTTCATCGAATGGCCACCGCCTACAAGCCGGTGTTGGCCGCGATCCTCGCAACACAATCCCAGTAGGATCGGCTGTGCGGACCGTAAGGACGCAGTAAGAAGCGCCAAACGAAACTCTGTTAGGCCATTTCACCCATTGCAACCCGGAGCTCGGTTCAACTGACAATCGAACTATGATTGCACAGTTTTAACAATCGACAGCATCGACTAACTGTTATAATGCGCACTCATCGGACCACGTTTTACGAACGAACGCCGCCCCTATCCCTCGGAGAGGAACGAACATGCCCCGCTACCAAAACATGACCACGATTTGCCTGATTGGTTTGTTGAGCGTCACGCTGGCTTCGTCGGCAGCCTTCGCCCAAACGGTGGATGTAACCGAAATCGATTCAGCCGAGGTAGCGGCCGTCAATCTGGATGTGCGCGGGGCCCGCACCGTCGAAGCAAGTCGTCCTGTCGATCATCACCAAGGCAATCACTGGACATGCGACGTACTCAAGACCGAAGAGCAACTGCGCGGCGTTCACGCGGCAAACCTTTGGCCGAACAACACCGTTTACTATTCATTCCACGCCAACACATCACCTTCGCAACAAGCCGATGCGCTGGCGGCGATGGCCCTGATCGAAGGCGTCTCGTCGATGACTTTCATCGCCCGCACGACCGAACCGGACTACGTCGTTTTCACCGACGCGGGCGGAAACAATTCGTTCATCGGGAGAATCGGTGGACCACAGACAATCAACATCAACGCGTGGACGCAGCACTATGTCATCGTTCACGAAATCATGCACGCGATGGGCATCTATCACGAACAGTCTCGACCCGACCGCAACACCTATGTACAGATTAACTCGGGAAACATCTGCCAGAATTGCTGTAGCGGCGGCTCATGCGATCACAACTTTGACATCGAAGCCGGCGCAAGCACTGTCGGCCCGTATGACTTCGACTCGGTCATGCATTATGGCCAATGCTTCTTTTCGTCGTGCGGTAATTGCTCCGCCGACCCAGCCAACTGTAGCACGATCACCGTTTTGCCGCCCAACGATGTCACTTGGCAAAACGCAATTGGCCAAAGCGACCACTTCAGCGCCGGCGACATCCTGACCATTCAGACGATGTACCCCTCGTTGAGCGTCCCGTGCGAAAGTGTGATCGGCGACCTTGATGATGACAACGACTGCGACATGGAAGACGCCTTGATCTTCCAAAGCTGCTACAACGATGGTACGGGTGGCCGCCCCGAATGCTCATGTGCCGATCCCAACGTCGATGAGTTCGTTGATGCGGCAGACGTTGAAGCATTTATCAACGCCATTCATGGACCCGATGTTATTCTCGGGGCGTGCTGTAGCGATGGTGATGGCATTTGCACAGAAGGGTCAGCCGCCGAATGCAGCGGTTCCGGCGGAACCTATCAAGGCGATGGCGTCGCGTGCGCCGACGTAACCTGCCCGGTGACCAACCCCGGCGCATGCTGCGACCCGACCGACCTGTCATGCACGATTACATCAAGCGTTCTCTGTGATGCAGCCAACGGTTACTACAAAGGCAATGGCACAAGTTGCGACGGTTCGTCTTGCCCGCTCGAGTATTCGAACACACGCGCGGGAATCACGTTGTTGACACCCGGTGTAAACATAGAAGCCGGTGATGACATCACCCTCGCCGGGACCGCTCGACAATTGGCATATTATGACCTGACCGTGTATGGCCAGTCCCTCTTGCCGTTTGCGGCCAACGTTGCGCTTTATACCGGGTGCCCAGGTTCGGGCGGGACATTGATCGCGGGAACGGATCGAGTGTTTACCGACATCCCCTTGCACCAGGAAGTCGTTCTGTCAGCAACATTCGATCCCACCATCACCGTACCCGACACCGTCTGGATGGTTGTATCGTTCGATCAGGGCAACACGCACTGGGTGGTCGGTGAACAAGCCGAAATCGGTTCGACCACCAACGAATTCGGGATCGACCTGGCACCTTGGATATGCAACGTGACGTTCAGCGGCGGCGGACTATGGGGCGGTATGAAAGCCACAGTCTTATGTGTTGAATGATCCGCATGTAGGCTGCTTAGTTTCCGCTGTGCGGACCAATCAAATAGCACGAGATTCCAACGGGATAGTCCGTTCAGCCGACCCTAATTGGCTGGATGAGAAGATCGTTATTTCTTTTTTGCGGTTGCTTTCTTTTTCGCGGACTTCTTTTTGGGCGCGGTTTTCTTCACCTTTGCCTTTACCGCTACCTTTTTCTTTGCCGGTCGCTTACCCGTCGTCTTCAGGACCGAAACGTAGTGGTCGACGTATTTCTTGACGGGTACGCGGCGGATGGTTTCGCCGATGATTTCGAGCGGTAGGTCTTCGAGCTTTTTGAAGCGGACGCAGGATTTGCCCATGTCGAGTTTCTTGCCGGTCTTGGCCCAGGCTTTCTTGAACCACTCTTGCAATTTGGCGTCGCTATAAACGCACATCATGTAGATGGCCATGTGGTTCTTTTGCGAGGCGATGCTGGCGAAGGGCAACGGCTCGCTGGGGTCGCAGTGATAACCGTCCGGATAAATTGTGTGCGGTACGAAATACCCGATCATCCCGTACTGCATGCCCTCCTTGTAACCCTTGTCGAGATTCGCCTTAATGACCTTGCGGACGGCTTGCAGCGCTTTGCGGCGATCTTCAGGTAAGGCGTCGAGATACTCTTTGACCGTCTTGGCTTTGCTTTGCATGCCCGAATCATAATTCAACGCTGCGGCAAGATGCAACGCAAATCTCTTCTACAGGCCGACTTACGTTGCTCGACCAGACAAATGAACATTGGGCAGCGACGTCCTCTCGGGAAATTCCCAACGGGTCTGCAATGGGGCCCCATGCTGATGAAATAGGTTCATCACTGGGCGACACGAATCAACTGGGTGGCGTTATCTGTACGCCCACCGCGCCCCACCAGAATCTTGCATTGCCATCGCGGAGAGTCGATTCCACAAGTGAGGGATCCGCTTAATTCGACGAACACAATAGCCCCAGAAGGAGGAGCTAAATGAAGCGAACACAGGAATCGATGTCCATCTTGCCGATATTGGTGGCGCTGGTCGCCAGCGCTGGATTGTCAGCGCAAGATGCAGCCGCCGCGGCTGACGTCACCATCACAGAAGTTGCGCATGTTGTCGTCGGAGGTGTGGGTTCGACGTACGTCGAAGTAGCTAATCTGGGCGACACCTCGATCAACGTTGCGGGATGGCGTCTGTGCTCGCGCATTGACTATGACACGACGTCCGCTCCTGGCTCGTGGGGAACGCGCATCGCGGCCGCTCACGGCATGCTGCAACCCGGCGATGTCATCGTGATCGAGATTACGAGTACCGACTCGGGCAATATCGAAGCTGAAGTGGGATCCTCCGATTTCACGAACGTGACCTGGAGCGGGTTCAACAATTCGGTCGCTGAAGATCACTACGACGCTGCGGATGTCGCACTGTACGCGATCTCACCGTTCGGATCAGCGGCCAACATGCGCGATTTGATCAAGTGGAACTCCGCCTCGACTGTCGGACGAGAGAGTCTTGCCGTCGCCAACGGATTTTGGCCAGCCATCACCGCGAACATCCCATCGCCACTATCAACCGACATCACCGATTCAACCCAAAGTCAGTCCATCCAACTTGAAATGAAGGAGACGTCACCGGGTAGCGGCGTCTTTGTCCACGAATCGCCCGACGACTATTTCGTCGTCAACAACACCCGCCACTCGTTGGGACGCCTGTCCAAGAAGGGCGATGCCGACGGCAGCGGGACGATCGACAATGACGACACAACGATCATGATAAACGAGTGCCTTGGGGGGCCTGACGCGGGGGCGTTGCCGTCGGAATGCAGTCCGACCGATTTCGACAGCGATGGCGACGTTGACCTGCGTGACGCCGCTGAATTTCAATTGGCTTTTGAAGGGTAATCCAACAGCCAACTAAACTTCGGCAGCAAATCGAAAACGCGTCCGCGAACTTGTTAGGTTCGCGGACGCGTTTATTTTGTTCAAACCAACTGGCACCAATATCGACGCCGGTCTATGTCAACTCAGCTCAAGCAGAGTTGATTTTGAGAGGCACTACCTTGTCGCCGACTGGACCGATCTTTTCTTCCCACCACTTCTGTTGCGACCTGGCTTCGGTGGGCGACGCGTACCTTTCTTCTTGGGAAAATATGGTGCTTGCTTGGGGGCCGCATTGCTCCGACGCGACTTGCCTCCGCCGCTTTTGGGTTTTGAAACCTGCAATACGACCGGCTCCTTCGGCGCGACGTAGCCCGGAATGTCGCCTGCCATTTGCAGCGACACGCTCAGGAGTCTCTCGATATCCCGTAGGTTTTCGTGGTCTTCGATGCTAATGAACGACATCGCGATGCCGGACGCACCGGCTCGACCGGTCCGACCGATGCGATGGATGTACGTCTCTGGCTCATCGGTCAGGTCGAAGTTGATCACGTGCGACACGCCATCGACATCGAGCCCGCGGGCTGCTATGTCTGTGGCCACCAACACGCCAACCTTGCCCGACTTGAAGTCCGCCAACGCTCGTGTGCGGGCGTTCTGACTCTTGTTGCCATGAATCGCCGCGGCTGGAATCTTGCCACGCATCAAGTGGCGGACGACTTTGTCAGCCCCATGCTTGGTTCGCGTGAAGACCAATGCCCGCGAGTATGCAACATGATTGAGCAAGTTAGAAAGAAGCGCCCGCTTGCTCGCCTTCTCAACGTGGTACGCCCAGTGTTCGACGCTTTCTGCCGGCGACGACACCCGCGCCACTTCGACCGAGACCGGGTCCGTTAGGATCTCGTTGGCCAATTCGCGAATGGGCTTGGGCATGGTTGCAGAAAGGAAAAGCGTCTGCCGCTTCTTCGGGATCTGCTTGAGGATGCGGCGAATGTCGGGCATGAAACCCATGTCCAACATGCGGTCGGCTTCGTCGAGCACGAGAATCTCAACCGAATCCAGCGAGATGGTTCCATCGGACATATGGTCGAGCAATCGCCCGGGAGTCGCGACGAGAATATCAACGCCACCACGAAGCGTGCGCGTTTGCGGGTTCTTGTTCACGCCACCATAGACGGCTGTGTGCTTCAGGTTTAGGTTGCGGCCGTACGTCGAAAAACTATCGCTGATCTGCTGGGCCAACTCGCGCGTCGGCGCCAGGATGAGCGAACGAATTCTACGGGCGTTATTTTGCTTGGGTTGCTTGCGACGACCGCGCTCGTGATTGGACTGAGCGTTGCCGCTTAGTTGTTGAAGGATCGGCAGCGCAAAGGCAGCCGTCTTGCCGGTGCCGGTCTGGGCGCAGGCGAGAACATCTTTCCGCTTCAAAACGAGCGGGATGACACGGGCTTGAATCGGCGTCGGTGTTTCGTAACCAGACGCATGGACCGCATCCAGAAGCGGCGTGGATAGCCGCAGTTCATCAAATTTCATCAAATATAACTTTCGTAGCTTATAACTGGCGGGACGCGCCAAACGTGGGGTAAATCTTCCGAGGCCAAAGTCGGCCGGGGTGAACAAACGCCCTCTAATTTCTCTCTGATGCCCGAAAAACACATCTCTGGGCTGTGAGAATGCTACGGGTTCCGTTGTGGATTGTCAATTGTAAGAGCCGCTTTCGACCTGCCTCCAAGCCCCGATAACCGCCAAGATAACGTGGAATCGTCGGTTTCCAGTCGCTATGATACTTTAATTGCGGGCTATGAATTAAACGATTCGGCGACCGGCTCGAGGTCGAATGCCCGATCGATTGGCAGGGGAGAGGACCACCCACAATGAAGAATGTTTTCACCGCATCGATTCTATCGTGTGCTGCGCACATTTTGATGGTGCCTATATTCGGCGCGGCTGTTGCAAGTGCCGACGAGGTGCCTTCAGCCAACGCCATTAAGCCGCGAGCGCTCGCCGACGAGTCGATCAAACCGGTCAGCCTTCACCATGCGGCTCTGCTCGAACACAAAGATGAACCAACATCACCCGACCTGATTGGCGACCCAACCCATCGCGGTACATCCCAACCGCTGGCCCGTGGCGCGACAGGACCGTGCAGAACGGTGTTTGGCTACCTCCCCTACTGGGAAAGCTCCGCAAACATTCAATGGGACGCCCTCACTCACTTGGCTGCGTTCTCCGTTGAAGTCAACGCCAACGGCACGCTCGGTAACGATCATGGTTGGCCCTGGACGGCGCTCGTCAACACGGCGCACGCCAATGGTGTCAAAGTTGTTCTATCCGCAACGTTGTTTAACACGACTGACCTGCTGACGTTGATGACCACCCCGGCATACAAGCAGGCATTCTTCGTCAACATCAAAAACAAGATGCTCGAAGGCACGATGGACGGCGTCAACATGGATTTCGAGGGCGGTGGCAGTTGGCAGGCGCATGCTCCTGGATTCATGGCCGAACTCACCGCGTACATGCACGCCGAAGTCCCGGGCAGTGAAGTCACCTTCGCAGGACCAGCCGTCAACTGGAGCAACATGAACATGCCGGCATTGGCCGCAAGCTGCGACGGCATCTTCATCATGGGCTACGCGTTCGCAGGAAGTTGGAGCAATAACTCGGGACCCAACTCACCACTCAACGGTGGCAGCATTAACATCACCGATACCGTTCTGGACGAATACGGAGCCGTCACCCAAGCCACACCCGAGAAACTCATCCTCGGAATTCCGTATTACGGCGGACACTGGACCACAACCACATCGGCTGCCCGCGCCCCGGTCATCGACTGGCAGGGTTCAACGCGATTCGTCAACGACGAACCCAACTCTCAAACGTATGGTCGACTGTGGGACGCGACATCGAGTTCACCGTGGTACCGCTGGCATGATGGCACCAACTGGCATCAGGTCTGGTACGACGACGATGAAAGCCTCGCCCTCAAGTACGATCTCGCCGAATCAAACGACCTGCAAGGCGTCGGCATGTGGGCACTGAATTACGATGGCTCGCGACCCGAGTTGTGGGACGCCATCCGAGCCTACGCAGTCGAACCCTGCTGCACGCAAATCGTTAATGAAAATGTCGTGACCGTTGTCGATGATGATTTCGATGCCGGAACGTCGGCGTCTGGTTGGAACGTTTTCGCATCGTCCGCAGATTACTCAGCCGACTTCGCCTATGACTACTCAGCCGTCGGGATCCCACCGGCCCCCAACACCACGGGTGGCTCAACGATGGGCCTGAAGTTCACCGTCAACAACAACGACGGCATCGCTCAAACCGCGGGCGTCAGCGCTTATCCGATCGGTGCGAGCGTCGACGGTGACCACATCCTCAAGTTTGACATGTGGATCAACTACAACGGCGGGTCCGGTGGTGGATCAGGCTCCACTGAATTCATGACCGCCGGTCTCGGTCAAAGCGGCACCCAAGTCAACTGGTCTGAAAACCCGTCGAGCGATGGATACATGATGGCTGTCACGGGTGAGGGCGGAGCATCTCAAGACTACCGCGTTTACGACGGCGCAACGCATCTAACCGTGGGCGCGGGCGTGTACCTTGCAGGGAATCAAGCCAGTACGGACAGCTACTATCAAACACTCTTCCCAAGCCCCACGTTTGAAACATCTGGATCGCCAGGAAAACAGTGGGTTGAAGTCGAGATTGTCCAATCGGGCGACGTAATGCAATGGAGAATGGACGGAACGATCATCGCGTCGGTCGTCCTCGGAACACCGGTGAGCGGTACGCCAATGCTGGGCTACATGGACCCGTTTTCGTCAATCGCCAACCCAGCCGCCGAGAACTACATCATCTACGACAACGTTCGCGTTGAGTTGCTGCCCGACAACGACTGTAATGCCAACGACGTCAGCGACGGATGCGAAACGATCGCCAATGGCGACTACAATGCGGACGGTACGGTGGACGCCCTTGATTATCCATGGTTTGCCGACTGCTTTGCAGGCCCAACGCAAATGCCAGCCCCCACTTCGCTGACCTGCATGAACCGCTGCCTGGAATCGTTCGACGCCGACCTTGATGGCGACGTTGATCTGGCCGACTACGAGGCATTCAGCGCCAACATCGTTCCATAGATTAGAGCAGCAAGAATCCAACCGCGACGTACTGTGTGCCACTGCTCGGTGAGCAGTGTTGCGCCGTGGGCGGTACGTTGATAGGCACTGCTCACAGAGCAGTGGCACGGGTTTCTCGCCTCGGTCTTTAGATCAGTCGTGACGCAGGATTACAAAGACGAAGTACACAAATCTGTCGGCCAAACGAGGTTCCTAATTGCACATCACCCGTTACCGTGATCTGCGCCCAACATCGATTGAACACGTTGCACCAATGCCGTAGGCCCGAATGGTTTCTGAAGGAGTTGTGTGGTTCCGCATTTCACGCCCTGCGCATCCAGGTGGTCGGCTGAGTACCCGGAGACAAAAAGGACACGGGCGTTCGGGTGTTTTTGGATCAATTCTTCAGCGAGTTCGCTTCCGCTCATCCCCGGCATCACCACGTCGGTAATCAGCAAGTCGATGGGGCCATCGTGATTGCTGGCTGCTTCCAACGCTTCAGTGCCACATCCTGTTTCAATGACTGAGAACCCCGCAGCCGCCAACGCCTTGCACATCACGTTGCGAACCATGGCCTCATCCTCGCAAACGAGAATGCTGGCATCGGCTGCGCCAGACTCAGATTTGTTATCCGCCTGAATTGAAAGCTCGGCTCGGTCGATCGCGGGGAAGTAGACTTTGAATGTTGTCCCGGCGTCAATCTTTGATTCCACAATGACGAAACCGCTCGACTGTTTCAGAATTCCGTACACTGTGGACAAACCAAGTCCCGTTCCTTTGCCGATCGGCTTGGTTGTGAAGAACGGTTCAAAGACGCGTTCAAGGGTTTCAGGTGTCATCCCGGTCCCGTTGTCGGACACCGACATTTGCACATATCGGCCGGGCCCCGCATCCTCGAATTCTGGCGCAGGAGTTTCGCTAAGTTTAACGTCGCACAACTCGATCTTAAGTCGCCCACCATCAGGCATGGCATCAACAGCATTAACGATCAAATTGATGACCACTTGCTCGAATTGGCCCTTATCCGCGTGGATCAAACTGGTCTTGGGATCCAGCTTCACACCCAAGTCGATATGCTCGCCGATTAACCTTCTCAGCAGCGCATTCAATTTGTTAACCGTCACCACGGGATCAATCATTTCGGGTCGCAAGACTTCACGACGGCTAAACGCCAAGAGCTGCCGAGTCAAGGTAGCCGCATGGGTTCCCGCGGAATAGATTTCGCCAATTCCTGATTGCAGGCGATTAATCAATTTGCTTTTCGGTGATTCATTGAGATCATGAAGTAAGACTTCTGCGTTTCCAAGTATTGCGGTCAAGAGATTGTTGAAATCGTGGGCAACACCGCCAGCCAACTGCCCTACCGCCTCCATTTTCTGCGACTGACGTAGCTGCGATTCCAAATCCAGGCGTTCCTTCTCCGCCCGCTTGCGATCGGTGACGTCTTGCGTGATGCCCATGATTCGGACGACTTGCCCTTCGTCGTCAAGAATCGGAACAAATGACGAGGCAAAAGCGCGGCCATTGGTGGCCATGAACTCGAATTCGGATGGACGCCCATTCAAAGCGGCAGACAAAGTCTCCTGAACTTTCGCCTGATCTTCTTCCGCGACGGCATCCAGATATGGCACGCCCAGAATATCTTGCTCACACTTAGCGCCCATCATCTGGATGCCCGCCGAGTTCATCGAGATGATCCGTCCTTGAGTGTCGATCTGATGAATGCAGTACGGTGCGTTCTGGACAATAGCGCGGTTCTCTTTCTCGCGCTTACGCAATGCCTCCTCAGTCTGCACGCGTTCGATCGCCAGGGCAGTCAGGTGCGCGAATGAATCAATCAGATCTAACTCGCGCTCGGTCGGTCGTTTGGGCTTGTGGTAATAGAGCGCAAACGTTCCAAGTACCTCGCCCGCTGAGTTGGTGATGGGTTGCGACCAACAGGCCCGTAGACCATGCTGGGACGCAAGGTCACGATAGTCGGCCCAAAGGGGATCGGACTGGATATCTTCAACGATGACGCGCTCGTTTCGATAGGCAGGCGTTCCGCACGATCCGACGGACGGACCAATTGCCACACCCTCGATCAGATTGCAATAGGCTTCTGGAAGACTCGGTGCCGCGCCGCCATAAAGTCTTGGCGTGTCTTCGTTTCTCAACAAAAGAATGGAGCCGAGCATGCCATCCGTCTGCTGCTCAAGCGTCTGGACCAACGATTTCAGGATTGACTGAAGGGACGCACCAGCCACCATCTGTTCCAAGATATAGTTCTGACCTATTTGCAAGGCCTCCTGCAACTTGCGTTCGGTGATATCGCGTGTGACACCTGCGGCTCGAACGATCGTTCCTTGGTCATTTCTAATCAAGCTTCCCAAGCTTTGTACGACGCGCGTGGCACCATCACCTCTAATGATGCGAAGCTCGGGTACGAGTTCACCATTCCCACCCATGAAGTCACGGAACCCTGCGGCAACTTTGTCGCGATCTTCTGGATGAATGAATTCGATCCACTTTGTTGGTTCCGAGTAAATCTCATGCAACGGACGTCGGACGATACGCTCATATGCGGAACTCATGAAAAGCAACTTGAAGTTTTCAGGGTCTTCGATATCGAAGAGCCAAAAAATGTCGTCAATGTGCTCAGAAATCTGTGAGAAACGCGCGTTGCTTTCTAAAATCGAGGTCTCTGTCTGCCGGGCCCCCGTGATGTCGCGAGTGATGCCAGCCGCCCGGAAAGGTTTCCCTTGCTCATCACGAATCAGGCTACCGCGCGTATTGAGCACACCGATCGAACCATCGCGTCTGATGACTCTATATTCATAGATCAACTCGCCTTTCCCCTGGGCAAAACCACCAAAGCCCGCAACAACGCGCTCTCGATCATCCGGATGGATATAAGCACCCCAAACGAACGCGTCCTCGTATATGTCCGCCAAAGGGCGCTGCATGATGCGCTCATATGCCGAACTCATGTAGAGGAATCGGATGTTATCCGGATCCTCGACGTCTAGCAGCCAAAGAATATCGTCAACGTATTCCGATACTTGCGAGAAGCGCAAATTGCTTTCTTGCAAGCTCGTTTCAATTTCCTTGCGCTGGGTAATATCCTGTGTGCTGCCGCGCAATCCGGTGATCTGCCCAGCCCGACCGCGAATTGGACTCGCGATGGATTCAAAGTGTCGCCAAGTTCCGTCAATGTACCGTGCCCGATATTCAGACTGAACCACAACGCCCTCGGCTAGGCACCGACCAATGGCCTCTGCGGTCTTACTCACATCATCGGGATGCAGTAGCGCGACAAACGCTTCTCGGGTTGGGGTGAATTGAGTTGGGTTGAGCCCGTACAGGTGATAAAGATGATCCGACCACCATACGATATTGCCATCTTTGTCGCTCTCGAAGCTCCCCATCCGGGCGATCCGCTGGGCTTCGCTCAAGCGCTTCTGACTTTCTCGCAACTGACGCGTGCGCTCTTTGACCTGACGGTCCAGTTCACAGTTCAGCGCGTTAAAATCCACCGCGGTTCGCGCGTTCTCAATGTGTAGCGCCACAAGATTCGCAGTGTTACTCGCGAAAGGCACGTACGGCGCAACCGCAACTTGGTCATCCACGAGCAGATAGATCGTCCCGTAATGCCGTCGCGTTGTGCGCAATTCAAAGGTCTGCCAGGCTTCTTGACCGTCCGACCGACACGCACTGGGGCATCCGCTGGTCGGCGTCTTAAACCCGTGCATCGCATTGGGACATGAGGATTGTTCGACTCGCGCCCCCAGTCCCGACGCACGAACAATCTGACCATCCACGCAAGCCTTGCACTCGGCCACGCCAGGAAACGCCGACAACTCCCTCGCAACCATCTCCATCAATCGCTGGGTATCAGGCGCGGCGTGCAAACTGCTGTGCAAGAGCAGGATTCGCCCGAGTACTTCGGAATCAGGTAAGAGGTCTTCAGTCATCGAAATACGGTCCGCGGCTGGCGGAATGTCCTAATCAAAGCGCTCCGAATGAATTCGGTCATGTTACGGTGACGGGTTGGCCCCACCATCCGTATCGTCAAGTGAACTGCGCACAATCACAAATCGTACATGCAACTTCTTCTAAGAGCTATATTTACGTTGGGCCATCGATCTCCGGCCAGACTCCAATACACAAGTTTAGCGGCCCTATCTGGAATTGGCGATCCACCTCCGATCTCGGAAAGAATCGCTCGCCTATTTGATGTATTCTTATATGGGAATATTTTAATAAGCGTGCCACGGGCAGCCACCACATCTGACGTCTACAACGCCATCGCCGAACCGCAAAGGCGGGCGATCTTGGATTACCTCGCTGCGGGTGAATACCCGGTGAATTCGGTTGTCGAGGCGCTTGAAATGGATCAGCCGTCGGTCTCCAAGCACCTGGGCTTGCTGAAGGAAGTCGGATTGGTGGAAGTTCGTCGGGCAGGCAGACAAAGACTCTACCGCATGAACGGAGCGGGGATTCAAACCGTTCACGACTGGACCAAACAATTTGAACGCTTCTGGGACGCGCAACTCGACCGCGACTTGACGCACTAATTCCATTAATATCTCAGCAGCCGACGTGCGATCGTCTTCCAGCATGTCGATGGTGTTTGCATTCAATACCCGATTCCCATTTGGAGGATTCGCCCATGGCTGCCGAAACCATTTCACCCCGCGAGCGCATCGTCTTGCGCGCCGCCAAAGAACTTCGCGACGGAATGTACGTCAACCTTGGCATCGGCATGCCCACGCTGGTAGCCAACCATCTGCCCGAAGGTGTGAACATCGAATTGGAATCGGAGAATGGCCTGCTCGGTATTGGCCCTTTCCCTTACGAAGGCGAAGAGGATGCCGACCTGATTAATGCGGGCAAGCAGACCATCACGGCTGCGAAAGGTGCGTCGTACTTTTCAAGTAGCGAGAGCTTTGAAATGATCCGAGGCGGTCACATCGACCTGACCATCATGGGCGGGATGGAAGTCTCGCAAGAAGGCGATCTGGCCAACTGGATGATTCCCGGAAAAATGGTCAAGGGCCCGGGCGGTGGAATGGATCTCGTGGCCAGCGCCAAAAAAGTCGTCATCATCATGACCCATTGCAACAAAGCCGGTGAGCCCAAGATCCTCGAAAAGTGCAACCTACCGCTCACCGGCGTGCGCTGCGTCAATCGCCTCATCACCGAACACGCCGTCTTCGATTTCGAAAACGGCGAAATGATCCTGCGCGAAGTCATCGGCGACATGACCATCGAAGAACTCAAAAAGATCACCGGCGGAAAGTTTCGCGAGAATTGATTGAATGGCGTGTGTGCCAAGGGGTGGCCGCCAGAGGCTGACCGACAATTCGTAGGGTCCGCTGTGCGGACCATTTGCCGCAACTTCAGAACACAGGTCCGCACAGCGGACCCTACATCATTTCTGCATCATAGAGTCCGCATTGATTCAAGTAGCTTTTGGCCGCGTGCCGGATTCAGTCTGCCAATGTGACCAATACGCCCCAACAAGTGGGCTCTGAAATCCGAATGGCCGTCGCGGTTCTGACTCTCGAGCGAACTGGCTTTCTTGGCGTTGTGGATGATGGCTTTTAATCGATCGTAGTCTTCACGTCTGGCGTTGGGCTTCTCATTGACGATCACACCAGTCACTTCTTGCCGCTCACCCGGCCGCATGAAGCGCATCTTGCGATGGTTCAGTCGAAACCCTTCATTCACGACGATTTGTTTGACCAGCGGCAGGAATCGAATCATCCCACGCGTGAATGGCTCGCCTCCGGAGAAAGTCAGATCGTCGGCATAGCGTGTGTAGTCAGCATGAAAGCGAATTGCCAATCCGTTCATCCTTCGATCCAGTCGATATGACGCGAGGTTGGCCAGCATCGGACTTGTCGGCGCACCTTGTACCGCGTGACGAAACTGGCGACAAACGAATTTTGGGGCATGGGCATTTTCAAGTTGGCCGAGATTGGGACGGTAGGTGGTAAGGAGCGCCAGACATCGGGACACTTCGAGATTATACCCAAGCCATCGAAAAATTCCGATGACTCGCGGATAGCGCACGTAATCAAAGAAGTCTTTCAGGTCCAGGTTGACGACCAAGGGCTTATTTACATGACACGATGCGTTGGTGACTATACTGCGATCGCGCACAAAACCATGGGCGGCTTGGTGAATCGGAGCGCTATCGAGGATCGCCTCCTTGATCTTCACTTGGATCGCCTTCAAACGAGGTTTAGGACTGCAGATTATCCTGACGCCGTATCGTTTCTTGGGAACGCACCATTCGGCATAGTTTGATTTGCCAGGCCGAATCCGATCGGATGGGTCAGCCAATGCAAGAAATGAACGCAAGTCGAGGGTCAACCATCGAAGCACATCGTCGGTCGAGTGCAGGGCTGGCATGCCCAAGGATTGAATTCGCGCGGGATCACCTGAGGACTGACGAATCGCTCGACTTGAAGGCAGCGGCTTGTATACCGCAGATTGGTTCGGATTTGCGATCGGATATGCAGCTTGCCCAACGCGATCTTCAAATCGGCACCACGAACCGGGCGGTTCACGAAACCAACCCCGGGTCCACCGACGAGTGTATGGCCGAGGGGTGCCGCGTTTCCGAAGAATAAGGAACACCAGAACCGCCGCAGCGATTACCGCCCCCCACTCCCAGCAACCCATCAGTCCGATCATTTGAATTCTCGCGGGGGCCTGCGCCAAAGCTTCAAGAAAGACGCGGAGCCGGGTTTTACAACGCTCGGCCACCAAGACGCGCGATGGTCCAAGCGACCATCGGCGTATTGGTTCGTTAGGAAATAAGGCGAAACGGCTCGCTCGGGGTAACCCCGAACATCCTGTTGCCAGGACCCTAAAACGCTCGACTCCGCATCTGCCAGATATCCTGCCGCGCAGCCCCACCCGATGCAAGCGCCGTCTTGCCGCCTAGTTTAAATGAGGTAAGCTTGGGACTGGTTGTATACAACACACTTTCCAATCCAAACGAGGGTTGCCTACCATGAAAAAGACACGCCTGTTTACGCCCGGTCCGGTGATGATTCCTGAAGACGTCATGCTCCACATGGCCCAACCCATGGAGCACCATCGCACACAGTTTTATCGCGACATGCTGGCTGACGTCACCGAACACCTCAAGTACATGTTCCAAACCGAGCACGCCGATTGTCTCACGCTAACTGGTTCGGGAACATGCGCAGGTGAAGCGGCGATCGTCTCGTCAATCCACAAGGGCAAGAACAAGGCGCTCAATTTATCGGGTGGAAAATTCGGCGAGCGCTGGGGCAAGATCTGCAAGGCGTTTGGGCTGGATTACACCGACCATGTCATGGATTGGGGTACATCTGCCAGCGCCGACACCGTGACCAAACTCATGGATGCCGACGGTGACATCGACACGGTGATCTGCGTCCATTCGGAAACATCAACCGCCACGCTCACCGACATCGAAGCCATCGCCAAAGTCACCCAGGCCCGCGACGCGTTGTTGATCGTCGATTGCATCACCAGCTGCGGATGCCTCCCGTTTAAGTTTGACGAATGGGGCATCGACATTGCATTCACCGGTTCGCAAAAAGCGATGATGCTTCCACCCGGGTTGGCGTTTACTTGCGTAGCACCTAAGGCCTGGCGTCGCATCGACGAAGCCGCCTGCCCCGCGTTCTACAACGATTTGAAAGCCCATCGGAAATCAATTCGCAACTGGGACAACCCCTACACGCCAGCCAACACGCTCGTCCTAGGCTTGCAGAAAGTCTTGCACGGATTCAAGGAGCGCGGGCTGGAAAACATCTGGAAAGAAACGCACACCATGGCAGAAGCCACCCGTTCAGCCGCCAAGGCGATGGGCCTGGGTGTGTATTCCAAGAGCCCGGCAGACTCTGTCACAGCGATCACGCTCCCAGAAGGCATTGACGAGCCAAAGCTGCGCAAGCGCATGCGAAGTGAACACGGCATGCAAATCGCCGGCGGACAAGACGACTTGAAGGGCAAAATCATCCGCATCGGTCACATGGGATACGTCGATGCATCCGACATGTTGGCCGTCATCGCAGCCCTCGAATTGGAACTCAAACTCCAAGGACACAACATCGAATTGGGAAGCGGGCTCAAGGCTGCACAGGAAGTTATTTTCAAGGCGAGCCAGTCTTAGCGGGCGAGATCAATCTGCAGGCCAAATGGCATTAACGCTCAGTGTGAAGTGCGCTAATTCAGCGTTTCGAGATGATCAAGAAACGCAAGATTGTTGGGGAGTAGGTCTTCATGATCACGAATCTCCCCGACAGTCAGCCATTTGTACGCTTTGACTTCATCTTGATTCATGCGGATGTCGAATTCGCTCGCAGCGATTCTCCACCATTCCAAGTGGAGTCGCGCATCTTTGCTTAGCAGGCTCCAGAGCTTGCACTCGGCTTTGACTTTTAGTCCGACTTCTTCATGAATCTCGCGAACGATCGCTTGGTCCGCAGTCTCGCCGCGCTCAATCTCACCACCAGGAAAACACCACATGCCACCCGCACGGATCGAATCGCTCCGCTGAATGAGCAGCAACCGACCGTCCCGTTCAAGCACACCCACCACCCCAAGCATGCAATCTGCAGGTAGTTGATCTTCACACATCGTGGGATCCCTGTCGAAAAAAAAACGGCGGCGGATGAGTTCATCCGCCGCCGCGTTGCATCTGGATTAGCTTGTATACTTCGGATTCATCTACGGGTAAATCAGTGAATCCGTCGTTGAATCACCAATGGTATCAACAAAAACACCTACGCCTGGGTAGATATTATCTAGGGTGGATGGATTGCGTCCCGATTGACGGGCAAGGCCTTCCGCACTGACATCCATCAAAGTAAAGATGTTATCGTTGTCGATTCCCTGAAGCGGGTTCTTATGGAACGATGCATGACCGTCACCGAAGAGCACGTTTTGGCCCTCACCCGTTCCGCGACCACCGTGGTTCGGTGAATTGAATCCCTGCCAAGATTGCGGGCTCATGTTCTTGCCCGGATCGTTCACGTCGGTTGACCAATCGGGGTGATTAGATGGCATCAGCGTGGACGGCGAGTCATCACCGTATGGTCCATGGTCGGAGAAAACAGCCATCCGGGGGTCAACGTCCTCACTACCACGCGTTGAAAACGGACCGAATGGCACTTGGTAACCATAGCTGATCCGCTTGCTCGACTCGAAGTCATAGTAGCAGTCGACATTCTGGTTGTTTTCGATTTGGTCGCCTGAACTTGGGCAAATAAATGACTTCGGCGTAACTTCACCCGATCGGACCAACATCCACATGGCCCGAGTGACAGAAAGCGTCGTCGCGCCCGCATTATTCAAGACACCGGACTCCGTCTGTCGATCCGGCGTGGCTTCCGTCGGCCCACCCGCCGCATCACAGGGCATGACATTGGTGGAATTGAGACCGATATCAAACGCCGGCGGATTACGACGCCAGCTAATAACCGTACCTGAAGTCTCCAAGAACGTCGGCGTGGGCCAATGCTCTTCGTTATCGTTGGCATAAATCTTAACTGCCGTACCGTAGCTCTTGGCTTGGGTACCGCACACCAAACGTTTGCTCAACTCGCGAGCACGCGAAAGGCTTGGCAACAAGATCGAAATCAGCAAGGCGATGATTGCCACCACCACCAGCAGTTCGATCAGCGTAAACGCTTTCCTCGATTTCATGACTCTGTTCTCCTTAATGACAGTACGAACGCACGCGCACTGAATCCGCCGTCAGCTCAAGAGCCGCCGGCATACTAAAATGGATTAATAAACATGATTGCCGGATTCGTTAGAATCAACCAACGCCTCTCCGCCAAACGATGCGAGCCCAATACTCAGCGAGCCCAGTACGCAATCCACCAGAGAACGCCTCTGAGTGGAAATTTCCAAGGTATTATCGGCGTGCATCGATCCGAACCGTGCGCGCCAACACACTCGTTCAAATCAGAACGCCATTGCACTGTCCACCGCATTCGGCAGCCTATCGACTGCGCGGTTCGGGTGGCGCTTGAGGAGGGTCGTGACAGGGAGGGATAATGGTGGTCAGCCGCGTCAAATCTGATCATCAACTGACCGGAACTTCAAATATAATTGATAATGGCAGTATGGATACGACAATCCCTAATTCAAAGATCCCTTGCCTCACATTCCATCAATAATCTTACCAACGCTATTCGTAGCAGTCAATCAAAGATCGGCTTTGACCGGCATGCGAAACCAACAGATATTGGTCTTTTTCAACTCCCAGTGCGCGAATTTAAGCATCCGAGGCACATTGCGCAAATGCCCCATCCAAGTCCCAACTTACAGCTTTACTTTTTCCAGCGATATTTTATGTACCGCGCCTGTGCCCACACCCGCCCCGTCAGCCGCTTCCAAATAGGCGGGCAAACTGGTTTCACCGATCAGGGGCAATCCAACGGCTTTTCGCACCCGGTCAATCAAGTGAAGGCCCGAAACATCGACCGCCACCGGGTCCGTCCCACCAATCAGGAAACCACCATCCCAAATCGTCTCCTCGCGCGGAACCGGCCCTTCATCGAACACAATTCGCAGCGCATTGACGATGTGCAGACGCAGCTTGTTGCGGACCTGCGGCAATGCAACGATGTCGCCAATAAACGGCGAGCAGCCATTCTCATGATATCGCGCAGGGTGCTTGACCACGGCGTGCGAAATATTTTTCATCGCGCCCGTCATCACCGCGAGGTTGTGCGTCTTTAGAAAGGGCACATTGATGATCGCCGTGACCTGATCAAGCCAAGCGGCCAACTGATCCTTACCACTTCCAAAATCATATACCTCTTTCGACCAACCCTGCACGGGAGCCAACGTCTGCGTACTCGACCGCAACTCATTAGAGACTTCAACCGCAACGATTTGCGAAGGCTTGAATCCGGCGCTTCCCAACGAAGCGACAAACGCCCTCAGGAGCGGCGCCGTCGTCGCGATCGTCCTGGCGCCATTGCGATTGAACTTCAACGCGATGATGTCGTCGGGTTTGAGGAACTCATGCCAAGCGTCGGCCACACGTTCCTTCCCGCTGAGTCTGGTGACGACCATTTCTAAAAGGTCGCGGAGAACGTCTTCATGAATGGCCAGCGGCGTTAAGACATGCTTGCTGCGACCTTGAATCACGCGGACTTGGCTTAACCCATGGCGGTTGGTGGTTCGGTCAGCCGCCATGGTCGGATTGGTACCCAGCGCCAACCCCCCCGCGGCTACGGCGGACCCCACGATGAATTCGCGGCGGGAGAGCGCAGGTTGCCGCTCATCGTACTGCGGTTGTTGATTGTCATTAGCCGATTGACACATATTCTGAGACCCTATAGGTGTATCGGACTCAGGCGGCGCGAGCTAACGCTGCAGGACAACCAACGACACTTTCTTGATGGGCGCATGACCGTGAAACAATACGATCGCATCCGCGACACCGCGGCAGAATTCGGCCAGGAACACCTGTTCCAATACTGGGAAACGCTGTCGGACGATCAGCGTTCACTGTTGTTGGACGATGTCGCCAGGATTGACTTTCCGACGCTCGCCAGGCTGATCGGTGAAGATCAAGGCGACGCGGCTTCGATTGATGAATCGAAGATCGACGCCCCGCCGGTCTACCCGCACGAGCCGACCGGTCCCCAGGTTCAAATGTACGCCGACGCCCTTCAGATTGGCGAGTCGATGCTATCTGACGGCAAGGTTGGCACGATGGTCGTCGCAGGCGGGCAAGGGACGCGCCTCGGTTTCGACGCCCCCAAGGGCACGTTTCCGATTTCGCCAATCAAAAACAAGACGCTCTTTCAACTCTTCGCCGAAAACATTCAGAACGTCAATCGTACTTACGGCTGCCAGATGCCATGGTACGTCATGACCAGTTCAGCCACCGACGCGCCGACGCGCACGTTCTTTGAGGAGCACAGTTTCTTTGGTCTCAACCGCGCGGATGTATTCTTCTTCGAGCAGGGCGTCATGCCGGCTGTCGATGATGCGGGAAAGATCATCCTCTCGCAGCCGCACCGAGTCGCGCTGTCACCCAACGGTCACGGCGGAAGCTTGTTGGCCCTTCGCGACAAGGGCGTGCTCGAAGACGCGAAGCGTCGCGGTGTCGAAGTCCTAAGTTACTTCCAGGTGGACAACCCCTTGGTCTCGCCAGCCGACCCACTCTTCATCGGTTTGCACAAGCAGTCCGATTCGCAAATGTCGAGCATCGCGGTACCCAAAGCCGACGATCTCGAAAAGGTTGGAAACTTCGTCAGCGTCGATGGAAAAGTGCAGATCATCGAATACTCAGATCTGCCCGACACCCTCGCCCACGCACGCAATCCGGATGGATCGCGCAAACTCAATGCCGGAAGCGTGGCGATTCATTTGATCAACCGCGCGTACGTTGAAGATCTGACTGACGGCAGCGGCATAAGCTTGCCGTGGCATCGCGCCAGCAAGAAAGTTGAATACTTCGACGCCAAGACATCGACGATCATTAAACCGGATGCCCCCAACGCAACGAAATTTGAAATGTTCATTTTCGACGCCATCCCATTGGCCACCCGATCGATCGTCCTCGAACAACTGCGTGAGGCTTGCTTCAGCCCAGTCAAAAATGCCGAGGGCGTCGACAGTGCCAACACAGCCCGCCGAGACATGATCCGCCGAGCGGCAAACTGGCTTGAAAAAAGCGGTATAAACATCCCACGAGACGCGAGCAACGAACCGGCCGCCACCATTGAGATATCACCCCTCCGCGCAATCAACGCAATTCAATTTAAAGCATCACTAGACGCTACAACAAAGATTAACTCGAACGACGAAGTGTATCTCGACTAAAGCCCTCCCAATACAAAATCAAAGCTCACGCGTGCCACTGCTCTGTGAGCAGTGCAGAACCACATCAGGCGCAAAAAAACGAACATCAAGAAAAACCATCTGATTTCGGCCACGCGACTAGCTCGGTGTTAAAGAACAATGCCACATGAAGGCACTGCTCACAGAGCAGTGGCACACTTGGTAGGCCGCGCTTGAAATGCAAAAAAAAACGGCACCCAACCACGAGGGCTGGGCGCCGCTTATATCGTAAACAGGTTGATTGGTTGTCGGGAAGAACCGAAGTTCCTCCACATGATTTGCAAACGAAAGTTTACGAACCATGTTGATAATGTGCTGACTTTCACATTCATCCGGTTGCAATAATTTGCAGAATGAACGGTCTAGATAATCCTCTAGAAAGGAGGTGATCCAGCCGCAGGTTCCCCTACGGCTACCTTGTTACGACTTAGTCCCAGTCACCGAACTCACCGTCGGCCGCCGCCTCCGTAAGGTTAGCTAAGCGGACTTCGGGTGCTCCCAGCTTCCATGACTTGACGGGCGGTGTGTACAAGGCTCAGGAACACATTCACCGCGTCATGGCTGATACGCGATTACTAGCGATTCCAACTTCATGGAGTCGAGTTGCAGACTCCAATCCGAACTGAGGAATGTTTTTTGCGATTTGCTCCACCTCGCGGTCTCGCGTCGCTCTGTACATCCCATTGTAGCACGTGTGACACCCTGGACATAAGGGCCATGAGGACTTGACGTCATCCCCACCTTCCTCCGGCTTAACGCCGGCGGTCTCGCTAGAGTTCCCGGCATGACCCGCTGGCAACTAGCGACAAGGGTTTCGCTCGTTAAGGGACTTAACCCGACACTTCACAGCACGAGCTGACGACAGCCATGCAGCACCTGTGCACGTTTCACCCGAGGGCAGCTTACTCCTGTTTCCAAGAGGGCATCCGTGCATGTCAAACCCAGGTAAGGTTCTTCGCGTTGCTTCGAATTAATCCACATGCTCCACCGCTTGTGTGAGCCCCCGTCAATTCCTTTGAGTTTTAGCCTTGCGGCCGTACTCCCCAGGCGGCGCACTTAACACTTTTGCTTCGACACGAAAACCGTCAGAGATCCTCGTATCTAGTGCGCATCGTTTACGGCGTAGACTACCGGGGTATCTAATCCCGTTCGCTACCTACGCTTTCGCATCTCAGCGTCAGGACAAGCCCAGCGACCCGCTTTCGCCACCGGCGTTCCCTTTGATATCTACGAATTTCACCTCTCCACCAAAGGTTCCAGTCGCCTCTACTTGCCTCAAGAATGTCGGTTTGCCTAGCAATTCCCCGGTTGAGCCGGGGGCTTTCACATGACACCTTACATTCCGCCTACATGCGCTTTAAGCCCAGTGATTCCGAACAACGCTCGCATCCTCCGTATTACCGCGGCTGCTGGCACGGAGTTAGCCGATGCTTCCTTTGGGGCTGATCAATGTATTTCTAGCCCCTGACAGCAGTTTACATCCCGAAAGACTTCGTCCTGCACGCGGCGTCGCTCCGTCAGGCTTGCGCCCATTGCGGAATATTCGTTGCTGCAGCCACCCGTAGGTGTCCGGGCAGTGTCTCAGTCCCGATGTGTCGGGTCGTGCTCTCACACCCGATACCCGTCGTTGCCTTGGTAGGCCTTTACCCCACCAACAAGCTGATAGGAAATGGACCGCTCCCAAACCGCCTGAACTTTGCCCGCACGATCATGAGACCGCACGGGATCATCTGGTATTACCGGCACTTTCGCAAAGGAACCGAAGTTCCGCCGCTATCCCAGAGTTCGGGGCACGTTATCCATTTATTCCTCACCCGTTCGCCACTAACTCCCAATCGGATTACTCTTCAAGGGGTCCGTTCGACTTGCATGCTTTAGCCACGCCGCCAGCGTTCGTTCTGAGCCAGGATCAAACTCTTCACTTAATTCAAAAACGCCACCCGAAGGTGACATCAATGACAAATTGAAGGCTTACACTTTCTCTGGCACTCGTGAAAATGTAAGTCGCAATGGCTCCTGATTAAAACCATTGCTATCATCCTTGCCGTCACTCGCTGGCGAGCAAACGACAAGATGTTTCATGATTACGAACCTGACCCCACCGCATCAATCCAAACCCATCCGAAGACGAATCCAAATGATGGTGCCCACCCATTCAGCACGAAGCCGAAAAGGTGTTTCCAGCAGGAAGGTTCCACATTCTCACGACGAACCTAAATCAACCTGTTCACTTGTCAAAGAGCAGTTTTTCGCTGACGCGCGAAAAAAAACGCCGCGTTTCGCGAGCCCAGTAATTTAACCGAGCAGGCGTCGTTGTCAACCCATCCGAATTGGTTTTCAATCGTCTCGATTGAGCATCAATCCAAGGTTTCCGACGTGCGGGAGGGGGAAAATAACAGATCGCGATTCATTGTCAAGGCGACACAAAGCGAAAATATCTGACGCCATTCAGGACACGGCTCAGCTACCCCAAAAGTGCCCCGACAATCAGAAAAACGGGCAGGACACCCGTCGCCGCAAGAGCCCAATAGGCGAGCGTCCCGCGAGGTGTTCGCCGGTTTCGGACGACCGCAATCACCGAAAGAACCGCGGCGATGACCCAGGACCCGAGAGCACCCAGGAATCCAAAAACAAATTTGATGAGCCACGCCGAATTATTCTTCAGTTCGCCTTCGATGAACTCGTTTAACGCCTCAGGATCAAAATCGGTCCCGATTCGCTCCGAAACTTCGGCGAAAATGGTGATCGATGACCAGAAAAACAGGACCGTCGCCAAGATCGCCAGCAGCAAGCCGGCAAGGGCGAGCACATCGAAAGGCCGGCGGTGACGGTGTGGCACCCATTGGGTTTCAACGCGTGGGTCAGCCGCCCCTTCTGAAGCCATCATTCCGGCCGACTCTATGGGTTGTGCGCCCGTCGATTCAATCGGCGTCGCTACTGGTGGCCGCAATTGCGACATCCCGGGGGCTGTCACCGTGTCGCCGCAGTACGGACATTCGACCAGCCGATTCGCCCACTCGTCAGCCACCTCGATGGCTTTGAGGCATGAAATACAATTGAATTGAATTGCCATGTAATTAGCCTATCGCTGCACCCCATCCTGTGCAATCACAACCGCTTCACCAAACTGCCGCAAGAAAAAATTGCCGCCTCACGAAGCCGCAGATTCCCCGAATTCACCAGCCGCTTGTGCGTACGATCCGCGTCAGACCCCTATCTGGTATTCGGCCGAAATGCACACCGCCGACCCTGGGTTTAACAACCAGAATTTCAGCAACGACACTCCACGATCGCTCAAGTCAAAAACGTTTCCGAACCGATCTCTGCTTTGCCAAACGCTCAGTTGAAAATACCAAGCGGCCTTTCAACAAAGCACAGTTTTTTTCAACGAAGCACCGTTCGTTTCTTGATTCGATGGACGCCCCAATTCAAAGGATCCAAACAAAATGAGCAGAACCGACATCATCCGCACGATCCATATTCTAAACGAGTCCGCCCAAGTCGATTTTCTACAAGACTTTTCCACCGACGACTTAGCCGCCTATCTCGAAAAACTTCGTTCCATCCCATCCGAACCATATAGCGTGGAATAGCAATCTATGTCGAGCAGCAAGCAGTTTGAATAACGAGCAAACGGGTTATTGAAAATCGCGCTTCATCCGGATCGATTCAACGCGAACGCGCAACCAATCGATCCTTAGCGGCTCTCCGAAAGAAGGGGAGCCGCTTTATGTTGGTGCCAACCGATTCTGCCAATGAAAATGAAATCCCCTACAATCCAGCGACGATACTAGGCAATCGACTGGGTCTCGTAGGGTGGGCCGTGCCCACCACGTCTTAAGATATGCAAACGGCGGTGGGCACGGCCCACCCTACAACTGCGCTTCACTCCTGCCCTTACCTAAACGCTCCAACAGCGACCAATATCGTGATAGAATCCGAATCAACGGTCGTAGTAATAGATAGTCAGTAGGCTAACGGCAAAAGTGTCCGGAGCGCAACTGTGCCAGACCCCGCATCGAATCCCGAACAACTCGACAGCGACGCGAAGTCATCGCCCGCCGATGAAGCTCATGTCGACTTCGATGTCTACTGCCATGAGTGCGGATACAATATCCGAGGCATCGAATCCTCCCGCTGCCCCGAATGCGGAAAGAATTTACCTGCCACCCAAAAGGCCGAACCGTCCATCCCTTGGATTCATCGCAAGCGGATCGGCAACGTCAGCGCGTTCTTCAAAACTGTTCTGTTCGCAACCTTCAGCCCGCGCAAACTTTCCAAAGACGTCTACCTGCATATCGACTTTCGCAAGGCCCAGAAGTTTCGCCACTGGACGATTGGCGTGGCCATGCTTTGGATGGTCGTACTGACCATCCTGCTGCACGTGGCCAGCCATTATGGCCACGTCAACGACCGGACGATTGTCGAACTCTTGGAAATGTATTGGCCCAGCGCGGTCTTCAACGTTCTCGCCCTGCTCTATCTGATTCTGGCAACCGGTGTCCCCGGCGTGTTTTTCGACTACCGCGATATTCCCGTCAACTTACGAAACAACGCCATCGCGCTAAGTTACTACTGCACCGCTCCGCTGACTTGGGGGCCCGTCTTCGTCGTCGCGCCGCTCGCGGTTTGGTATGATTCGGTCAATTCGTATCGCGTCATAACCCACAACATGGAGATCACGATCATGTTTGCGGGCATTCTCATCCCACTGATTCCAGCAGTTCCGTGGGCCTACTCGCTCGCTCGCATCGCCGAACGAATCACGCACAACCATCAGCGCAGAGTCGCCTGGATGTTCATTGGGATGCCCGTGATGCTGGCCCTGCTCGCGGTCGCGATCTTCGGGTTGATTCCTCTCGCCAGCTTCTACGTGTGGGTGCTGATCGACACCCTATCATAGAATCCGCCTGTCACACGTCATCAATTTGCTTGAGGCCGATCGCCATTGAGGAAGAAGACCAGATCCAACTTGAGCAAATCCACACTCCCATATTTGTTCAGTTGAAATCGCCCCCCATCGTCGAAGCCATCCTGCCCAACACAGTAGAGCACCGGCGGGTCGGCACCGGGACGATACTGAATCGGCTCATCGCCTTCAGCAAACGGATCGCGCGGGATGGATTCAAGAAACTCAGGAACCAACCTATCGAGCGTTTCAGGACGGTGACCATGCTCAACTTCAAACAAGCGAATCGCCAAGGCGGTTGCGGTCATTCGTCGCAACGCCCGCAGGTTGAAGTCGAACTGAGCAGGTCGGTCCCACGAAAACGCCCAAATGACCCCGGGGTGCAGCACCATCGAAACATCGTCAGCCGTTAGATAGTCTCCTGGGTTCGCGGCTCTTGCTTTTGGATAAGTGTCCTCAAGATAAGCAGTTCTCTGCTGAGATTGGTAGGCAGCCGTCCGGCAGCAATCTGTAGTCCAAACTGGCCGCAAACCCATTGCCACCAGTTTCGAAGGCACCAGTCCCAACCCGACGTCGTCCTTCCCTACGCACATTCTCCCGATCGCATCCAAGTACGTGGCCTTTTCCATGGAGAAGGCAAGCAAGAAGGATCGCAACATGGCACGCTCATCCAATAATCTCTGCATCAACTCGCGCACTTGGGGAGTGGTCGCCCCGACCAAACCGGACGGCTGTTCTACGGACGCGATTCGCAATGTCGAAACGTGGCGCTCAATCACACGACAAGCTTGTGCATGGACCCCGACGCCTAATTGGTGCACAACCAACATGGGCGGATCAGCGCTGATGTGATTCCCAAAACTTAATTGCGCTGCCAGGAACTCGACGGCTTGCCTATCTTGGTTCGCCTCAAAGGACTGTTCCGCCGCGATATTCAACAAACGCGCAAGATCCCGCTGCGGGCCCAAATTTGGAAGCACCATTTCCATCAACGGACTCTTGACGGCGGTCTTCCATTCGACCGCATCACATTCGGCGCCGCGCTTGAGCAGTTCAAGTGCTTCACCGTTGCTAGAAATCAAGGCATGGATCTCTGACGCGAACTTGTCGACGTCACCGAGTTGGACGGCCTTTGCGACATCTTCGAGGTCGATGCTTGAATCGATACTTCTCGGCCAACGATAGACCAATTCGGCTTTGGTGTAATACGTCGCGGCATTATGTTCGTCAGTGATGTCTTTGAAGACGTTAAAATCTTCAATGTAGACCGGTTCGCCCGCTGCCCGATACGATGCGATCAACTTATCGAGTCGGCGTTGTGCGATGATTGTCGCACTCCCCCACAGCGAAACGATCAACACGACCAGCCCGAGCGAGACCCACGTCACGCGTTTCGTCCATTTGAGACGCGGGGGGTTGTAGCTGCCTTCAATGGATTGGGCTGTCGTCATGACATTAGAGTATCATGAACGCGCGTTCGGCGTCGAAAGTTTTACGGATTGGTGGGCACGGCCCACCCTACCTCTATCATTGACACCATCCAGATTTGCAGAGAATCTGTTACCGATACGCCACCCCGCTTTCGTAGTCATCTTTGGACGACTCGACCATCATAAGGACGCCAACTGTGGAAGCAGATCCGCCCAAAGAAACCAGCGCGACCGACGTCGAAGCGATCGCGGCGAATGCACTAAGCGGAGTCGGCGATGACGCTACTGCCGATCACGCAGCAAACGACTTCGACGTCTATTGCCACGAGTGTGGCTACAACCTCCGCGGCATTAGTGAACCCCGCTGCCCCGAATGCGGCAAGGACTCGCCGGCATTACTAAACGCCGAATCGTCTATCCCCTGGATTCATCGTAAAGAGCTCGGCAACGTTCGCGCTTTCTTGAAGACCGTTTTGTTTGCAACCTTTAGCCCGCGCAAGCTTTCCGAAGACGTTTACCTCCACATCGACTATCGCGAGGCACGGAAGTTTCAACGCTGGACAATCGCGGTCGCGATGGTCTGGATGATCTGCACGACGATCATGCTCCATGTCGCCGCTGCCCGAGGCGAACTGACCGACACAACCATTGTTAGCGCATTGGAAATGTATTGGCCCAGCGTCCTTTTCAACGCGCTCGTACTGCTCTATCTGATGCTGGCCACTGGCATCCCCAGTCTCTTCTTCGATTACCGCGACGTTCCGATCAACCTGCGCAACAACGCCATCGCCCTCAGCTACTATTGCTGCGCGCCGTTGACGTGGTGGCCATTGCCCGTCATCATTTCAATCCAACTATTCAAGCAGAATCCGTTGGACATCAAGAATCTTTGGGTGTCGGTTCCGCTGACTACCATCGCCGTGATCACACCAGCCGCCCCGATCATCCTCTGGTGCTTTCAGGTGTACCGAATCGCGAAACGAGTTTTGCGCGGACAGACGGGCCGCAAAGCCTGGATGACAACCGGAATCCCGTTGCTATGGCTATTGGCTGCGATCCTTGTATTCGGGCTTGTCCCGCTAGCACTCTTCTATGCCTGGGTGTTCATCGACGCAGTGTCGTAATGCCGCCCGGCTTCGATCAGTATTTGCCTTTGGGGCGATCGCCATTTAGAAAGTACACCAAGTCTGCTCTGTCGGGATAGAGCGATCCATTTCTTCGCAGGTGATACTTTCCACCTTCGTCGACGCCATCCATGCCAACGCTGTATAGAACTGGCGGAATTGCGCTCGGTACGTATTGAATCGGAGTCGCTTTCTCAGCGAATGGGTCGAGCGGAATAGCGTCGAGGTAGGCCGGAACCAGTTCATCGAGAGATTGCGGGCGCGATCCGTGATCAATCTCAAACAGTCGAATCGCCAGTGACACCGCGGCCATCCGACGATCAGCCCGTATCCGAAAATCCAGATAAATCAAACGCTCCAACGGGGGCATCAGAATATGTGCAGGCATCAACCAGCTAACGCCCGTATTAAGGAATTCATTCAGGTCGGGGAAGTGTTTTTTGGCCTGCGAATATGTATCCATGTCGGCCGCCAACTTGATCGCCGTAGTTATACCGGCTACCTCCCTGGAATGTTCGATGAAGAGCGGACGAGTCAACCAAGACATCGGAGGCGGTGGCGTCGGATACCACCCAACGGCCAGCCCCTTCCCGATTTGATCCACGCTGTCGATAAGTGTCGCGCGCTCGAAAGCCAACGTATTCGACCGGGACCAAGCGAGTGCCGATTCGTCGAGCAATTCTTCAATCAGCACAGTCGCCTGACGACGCACCGAAGTATTCGCCTGCGTTGCGTCAGAGTTCGAACCCAAAACCAACGCATGCCCGATGTGTTCAACAGCCTGACACGTCAGCGAGGTAATCGACAGCGCCACCATGTGCCCCACAAGTGCGGGCGGCTCCTCGAAACGATGATCTCCGAGTCGCTTCAACGAAATCAATAGATCCAGCGCGTCATCGTCATGCCCACCCCCATGTGCTTGGATGGCACTGATACCCAATAGCTTCCCAAGATCACGACACCCACTGAGGCTCGGTAGAGGCGCGATGTACAGGGGGCTCGTGAGCGTATAACCCCATTCCACACCAGCGCATCGACCGCCCTTCCTAAGCAACTCGATCGTCTCACCGTTGGTGTTGATCAGCCGTTCGATCTCAGAAACGAAAGCGTTGGAGGTAGAATTGAGGCTCGCACGATGAAGGTCGTTAAGTCGAACCTTAGCAGCAATCCCAGCCGGCCAAGTGTAGGCGAGTTCGGCTTTTTCATAATACGTCGCCGCATTTTCATCGTCAGGGATGTCCTTGAATACATTGAAATCCTCAACATAAACCGGATCGCCCGCCGCCCGATACGACTCAATCTGTGCGTCGAGCTGGCGCTGTGAGGCAGACGTCGCACCAAACACCAACCCGACAATCAAAACCACCAGCACGGTCGAACCAATCGTAATCCGCTTCGTCCACCAGAATCGACGAGGAATGTAACCGAGCTGCGTACCGACAACCTGATCCACCACCAACTCCACAGCAAATCTCAAACAAACGACGGCCAAGAAACGGGCATCAACCCCATTACCCGCTCCACACAATCAACTACGGATTTGGCCGTGGCCGATCGCCGTCTAGAAAAAACAAGACATCCAGATTCTTCGAGTCCTCATTATCACTTTCCCGCGGGCCAAATAGACCACCATCGTCGATTCCATCCGGGCCAACACAGTAAAGAACCGGTGGATCGGCATCTGGAAGGTACCTGACGGGACGGTCCCCGTTGAAGAACGGATCACGCGGTATTGCCTTCAGGTAGTCGGGCACGAGCGCCTGAAGCACCTCTGGACGATGACCGTGATCGAGTTCATACATATGAACTGCCAGCGCGATCGCAGCCATCCGCCGACAAGCCAGTCGTGTGAATTCAACCCTCATAGTTTGGCCATAACTTGGACTGGTCATGTAGTCAGGCAAGTACGCACCAATTCCCCTCCACGCAGTGGGCACAACGACATGATCGATATCCGACATTACCATTGGATACGTTGCAGAACGTGATCCAGCAATCACTTGATCGACGCTTTCCAAAACGCGCCGGCAATGCGAAACGAGGGTCGGACGTATCGCGAGCATGTAGGACCTCGAGGCGCCAGGAAAAACAACGCTAATCGGTTTTCCGTCGGGAATGGTTTCGTACAGATTCAGGACGACAATCCGTTCGCCAATCAAACCCGCCTGAAAAGACTCTGAGTAGGCTGCGTTATCCAGCAGCCCGCTGATGATTTGGTGTAATCTTTTTCTTGATTGCACATCGTCGTCGAGTCGAATGTCGGTCAGAAGCGCCGCTCCAATATTCTCAATCACGTCGTGAGACATCCTCGCGATTGATGTAACAACGAGGTTGTCAAGCAAGCTGCCGTTCAGCGAACTCCGATGACCCGCAAGGCGAACCTGTGCGTACAACAAATCGAGTGCATCGCCGTCGCGATTCTGTTGATGGAATGTTCCGATTGCAGTACTCAGCAGTTTCGCAAACCGGCGTGGAGCCATGACATTGTCGAGGTTAGACGCTGTGAGCGGGTTAACGAACGGTTCCCGCCATTCCACACGCGTACAGTCAGCCGCTTTCTGTAGATGCTCAATTGTCACAGCGTTCGTACTGATGAACCGTTCGACTTCATCCGCGTATGCGCCGGGAGTATCGGAGTAGACCGAATCAACAAGATCGAAGTCGGAAAAATCCCACCCGAAGGACGCCGGCCAAATGTACGCGTCCCTAGCCCGCGCGTAGAATGCGGCTGCATTTTCAGCGGATGGAATCTCTACGTGAACATCGAAGTCCTCAGCAAGAACCGGCTCGCCGGCTGCGCGGTAGGATGCGATTAACTTGTCGAGGCGGTACTGCGCAATCGCCGCCGAACTGCCCCACAGTACGACGATCGAAACGATGAGTGCGAGCGAACCCCACGCAATACGCCTGGTCCACCAGAATCGTGGCGGGTCGTAGTCATCCGAATGTGTTTTGCTTTGATCCAACGCGAATCCTTCGAGAACAGCTTCACCAAACCGCCCGAAACAAGCTCCAAGCCGGCAGACCGACCTTCGTCATCAATCACGGATTGCTCTGATACCGATCGCCATTGAGAAAGAAAACCATATCGAGCTTTTCACGATCAATGACGCCCGGTGCCCGCAAGGCGAACCTCCCACCGTCATCGACGCCGTCCTTGCCTACGCTATAGAGCAACGGTGACTCGGCTTCTGGCACGTATTGGATCGGCTTGTTGTCGTGTGCGAAAGGATCCTCGGGGACTTTGTCGAGGTAGTCGGGCACCAATTGCGCCAATGCTTCCGGGCGATGGCCATGGTCAATTTCATACAATCGAATGGCCAGGGCAGTGGCGGCCAACCGGCGACTGGCCTTGGCACGAAAGACGAGCCAAACAAATAGTCGGGTGGCCGGCATGAACGACATGCCTGGACGCAAGCTGATGTCAATCTGACTGTCGATGGTAAAGCGCGGTAGCTCGGGAGTCTCCTTCATGACATATTGGAAGTTGTCATGAAGGTACGCCTTATTGGATCGCGTGAAGTACTCGGCCAAACGCCTGCCTTCTGTCAACCAAGGCGAACGCAGCATGAAGTTAGACCTTGGACTCAGCCACGAACCCACCCCAAAAGCAGGATCGGCATCGCAGTAGCTGATGATCGCATCGATATTGGCTGCTCTCTCTATCACTATCGCGAGATTCATTGATTCGGCCAAGTCTCGCTCATCCAACAGGTCATGAACCAATTCGACAACCTGCCGCCTTGTTGCCATTGCCCCGTCGGTCTCGTCGCCAATCTGGGACACTGGTAGCTCGTGACACCACAACTCCACTGCGTCGCAAACCCGATGGAAACATGACATCGCAACCTGTTGTGCGAAGATATCACCGCAACCGGCAGCAACGTGCGTGCCAAAGCGCATTTGCGTTGAGAGAAGTGCTAGTGCCCTCCGATCCTGATTGGATCTGCGTGCCTGCCCGGCCGCCACATGAAGCAACCTGCTCAGATCTGACTGCCCTCTATTATTGAAACTGGGCGAGATAATGAGTGGACGAGTCCTAGTTATGTTCCATTCAAGGTCGTGGCAACGCGCTCCACGTTCCAGCAGTTCAAGCGTCGTACCGTTGGTCGTAATGAGGTGATCGATTTCAATGGAGTATGAATCAACCTCACCGTATCGAACGGCATTACTCAGTTTGTAGATCCTCAGACTCGCGTCGAAACTTGCAGGCCAAGCGTATGCGATTTCCGCTTGCTTGTAATACGTCGCCGCGTTTTCCTCGTCGGGGATACTTTTGAAAACGTTGAAGTCTTCGGCGAACACCGGGTCGCCAGCCGCCCGGTAGGATGCGATCATCGTATCGAAACGGTGTTGCGCTATGAGCGTCGCACTGCCCCAGGACGCGACAATCAACACGACCAACCCAAGCGAACCCCATGCAATGCGTTTCGTCCACTTGAATCGCGGCGGAATGTATTCCGGGTGGATTGAATCGGTACCGTTCACGTTGTCGTAATGTTACGACCAGACGATTCGTATTGAAATGTTTGGTTTGGATGAGCGCTTTCGTATTGAATAAACGATGCCGCAATTCCTAATCGTCGGTGACAAATGGGCCGCCAATCAGCTCGTGGACTTCGATCGGAGCGCGGACGACCAGCATTCGGTTCCAGGCGCGGATGGTGTTTCTTCCGCCGCCGTGTTCGCCTTCCGCCCAGCCTTCCGGCTCGATGGTGTTGCGGATCAAATCGACGATGTCTTCCATACGCTCTTCTCGCGACTTGCCTTCTTCGTCATCGCCTTCTGAATCACCACTATCGCTAAACGGGGGTTGCGATCCAAATCCACCACCACCGCCAATACCGCCACCGCCTCCAATGCCGCCGCC
>BQJS01000025.1 GCA_021604825.1 Phycisphaerae bacterium
CCTGGTGTTTGGAGGGTTAGGCCGACTCCGTTCCAAGACCCGGAAAGTTGACCATCGTCCAGCTCAAATAGCGGAGTCGAAGAGTCAGCGGCAGGATCTGCAAACGTAGCCACCGTAAAGGGTGTAATGGGCCCTGCCTGGGCTTGTCCCGCGAATGCCAGCATGCCGCCAGCAACGACCAGCATTTTCAAAGCGCTGCGAGTGCCCGAGCGCTTGCGTCGCCGCATTACCAATCCGGCAGCACAGGCAAGCAAGGTTAGACTTGCGGGCTCTGGAATCGGAATAGCCGTCGTTGAAGAAGTGAACGCCGCCGTAGCGGAAAAACTATCATTGGGGCCAGTCCCAACCTGATTGGCAAAGGCAAAGCTGAACGCCTCTTCTTCATCGATGGAGGCCATGTTGAATCCGGCAACGATGACCGGACCCGACATGGAAATCGAATCGGTATCGACAGCTAGGAATTCAGCAGAACCAAACCCGATGACTTCAAGCGAAGCGATCTCGAAACTAATCGTCAGGAGCGGGTCTGAATTCGAATCGAAGAAATCGATCGTTCCGCCATCGCTGTCTCCACCAAGCGCAACATCCATCGATGACATCGTAAAGGTGACGTCGGTAAAATCGCCGGCGACCGTTTCGAGGGTCAGCCCGGTACCCGACCAGCCGCCATCAAGCGTCGTCGTCGTTCCGTCATAAGTAAACAGCGGTGTACCCGAACCCAATGTTGGGTCGGCGAATGTTGCAACAGTAAATGTCGTTGCGTTTGCTTGCTGCGTGCCAATGAAGCACGCAAGCACCCCCATGAACGTTGCCGTTCGCGCAAATCTCGCGCCTTTGGTCATCTCATCTCCCTCCCAAGAGATACGCGCAGCGCAAAGCGCTACACACTTATTGATGATCTATTCAAATTGTCTTGGGAATTCGTCGATGCCCGAATGCGCCCAGTTCGTTGGACGTTCAAGCCGCAGGCAACTTCGAATACATTCAACAAACTGAATGCCTGCGAAACACCGACTCCTCAGCGGCTAGACCGAATGCTTTCGGTTCAAACCACCTCTCTCCGAGGATTCCCTCCCGTTAATTCTCTCTATCGCTACGATAACGGCCCCGAGATCCCATTTCAAGTGATTCTCACAGGCAAGAAGTATATTCTGTGTTACCGCCAAGTGGTACTTGATATCATGGGCTCGCCACCACACCCCTGATTTGGGGGTCGTGAGGCCTGATTTTGCACCACAACCCTCGTCATCGCCATCAAGCGATCCGCAGGACCGATTCCCATGGCCGTGAAGTGCGAAACCAAAGCGCACAATAAATGATATGCGTTTATCGGACCGATTCGCCGAAGACTTGATCGAGGATCGCCAGCTTGCAGGTGTTGCAATCGTCAAGGGTCGTGCCGCCCAGCAAAGCATCAATCGCGCAGCTTCGAAGGGCGGTCGCTTCTTCCTCAGATTTGGTGACGCCATTGGATTGATCGATGCGGGCTGCCAGGATGCTCGAAAGTATTTCATCCTCCGTCATCACCGCATCGCAGTTTTCGTGAACATCAAGCGAAATGATTTCCGGATCAGGCAAGATGCGAACACCGGAGAGCAACTCATCCAGGCTCGTACCGCAACCGTTCGTCATAGTGCATGCTGCCATAACGAACGAAATCGTTGATCTTCGACTAACCTTAAGGTGCATGGCGAATACTCGAAAACAGAATGGACTCTATCCTTTCGACCCATAAAACATCGGCGCAGTTGCGTCGTATGCGTGAGTCGCCAGGTTGCGACTGCTGAATTACGAGTGATCCGCGACTTGGCTTGCCTTTTGTTTCCTTTTCATGCGAATGGTCATAGTGGTCGCGACGGCGATCGTGGCAACGCGAAGTACATTTTCTATGACCCCTCCGCCGCCTGCGCCGCCAGACGCCCCCATGAGCAGCCAGCCAAGGTTCATTCCGGCGTGCAGACCGATCGGAACCCAAAGCGATTTCCAATGAAGCAGGAGCCAAGAATACCACACTCCCCCTATAAACGTAGCAACAAATGCCGGCCAGGATTGAAGAGCTTCGGATGTCCAGGGAACGTGAATCGAACCGAAGAAGATGCTCGACAAGATCACGTTGATCCAGAAAGAACGCCCGTTCCAGCCAATCGCACCAGCAACGCAAGCCACAAGCAACCCACGAAAGATCAACTCTTCACCAATCGGCGCGCGAATAACGGCCGATGAAAACGGTGGCCAAATCATCGCGATATCGAATTCGATTCCGCTTCGCGCCAGTCCAACAACCAAGCCGCCAAGCACCATCGGAGCTACCGAGATCGCAACAACTTTCGCAACTCTGGTAGCACTGCTGCCAAGACAGAGGAGTGTACGCCATGGGGTGTGCAGCAATCTCGTGGCAATCGCAGTGCCCGCAAATACGAAAACAACGTAGATCAGCAGGCTGTCGTAGTTCCGCAGACTGTCGGGTACACCGCGCTCAGCCATCCAGCGATGGATCCCCTTGTACGCATCCCATTGGCCACGAAATCGGGTGGAAACAATTGCGCCGACACCAAGCAGCCAACAGGCGACAACTGTTACCGAGCATACCGCAGACGAATACGGCTTGGATGAATCGCAGTCATTACCGACTTTCGGGCAGGATGATTCCGCGTCACTCTTTGTCACTGTTGGGAATCAATCGGCCAAGAAAATGAAACGGAGAGAGGGGGATTCGAACCCCCGGTACGGTCACCCGCACACACGCTTTCCAAGCGTGCTCCTTAAGCCACTCGGACATCTCTCCTGCGCAAATTGCGCCTGTTGCGAGGCGACATTATGGCGATCGGCGGCGATATCGTAAAGCCTGCCGCTCTCAATGATTCTGGTGGCTGACGTCCGTTCGTCACGACGGAAGGGGTGAATCGTCGTCGAGGTAGGCTTTAATGGGCAACTCGAAGACAACTTCGTCACGAACACGGATGCCTTCGTGGCCAACCTTGGGGATTTCGGGCTTGGCTTTTCGGGCTTGGTCGACCACGCCGAGGTTGACGGCGGTCATGCGGAATCCGAGCTTTTGATAGAAGGCCAATGCTTTGATGTTATCGTTGGTGGTCGTCAGCCAGATGCGGTCGATGTTGCGGTTGCGGGCGTCTTCGATGGCCAGCAGCATCAGGGCGGACCCGATCCGTTCGCCTTCGAGCATGCTGTTGAGCGTGAGCACTTCGAGGGCGTCGCCCTGGTAGGCCATCGTCAGCAAGCCGGCGATCTGCCCGTCACGCCATTCGATGAAGCCCTCGTGTTCGTGGGGGAAGTAGGCTTTGCCCTGGCTCATGACCTTCTTGCTTCGCCAGTGCTTCTCGATGAAGTCGGCGATGGCTTGGCGGTCTTCGTCTTGGATTGGTCGGCGCGACATAGCAGTATATTAAACCCGATTTGCGAGAATTGACCAGAAACCCGGTGGGCAGATCCCGATTTGAATGCTGAAATCGCGGTGGAAACCCGCAACTTGTCGGCCAAGCGGTCGGTTTCTATGATGCCACGCCGCCCGCGCTGGGCACTTGAAAACCGCAGCCGACCTAAGGAACTTCCCCCATGAGCGATTCGCTGGACATCATCTTCACCGCGCCGCACCCGGACGATTTGGAAATTGGCATGGGCGGGACCATCGCCAAGTGCGTCAATGACGGATACCGCGTGGGGATGATCCACATGACCACCGGCGAACCGACACCACGTGGCACGCTTGAATCGCGCAAAGCTGAAACGCATGCAGCTGCCGAAGTGCTTGGGGTGGCCGTCTGCGAAACGCTCGACATGCCCAACCGCATTCTGATGGATAGTCCGGAAAACCGTTTCAAATTGGCGACGGTCTTGCGGCGGTACAAACCGCGCGTGCTTGTGGGGATGGCTGGTCGCACCGTTTCGGCGTCGCCGGATCATTATCAAGCCCAGCTCATCACCGAAGCCGCCCGTTTCTATTCGCAACTCACCAAGTGGGACGAGCGCTTCGACGGGACCGCACCGCACCGCATGGATCACCTGATGTATCGCGTCGTTCCAATCTCCGCAGAACCGCCGGCATTTCCGAGCAAGATCGTGGTTGATATCAGCGAAACGCTGGAAACCAAGATCGAAGCAATCAAATGCTACAAATCTCAATTCGACGAAAAGCGTGTCGTCGGTGTCGAACATTACGTGCGCAGTTATGCCGGAGTGGAAGGAGCATCGATCGGCGTGAAGTACGGCGAATCATACTATTTGCCACGCCCGCTGGGTGTTTCAGATCCGATCGCGGCATTGGGCGATTGGCAGGTTCCGCCGCCATTTGACCCCAAGAATCCGCCCCGCCAGTAGCGCCAACGCCCACAAGCGCAGATGCTGCGCAACAGTCGCCTCAATTTGCGCTTCCGATAGACCGATAATACGGGGATACATCAATCTTTGTCGGAGGCGTCCCAAGTGAACGTTTACATCGATGACGTAGAAGCCAACATCGCGACCAACGCTGAGCAATTGCTCGACGACGTTTTGCAAGCTGCCCGCGAACAGGTGGACGAAGCCGGCCGAATGATTGTCGGACTCGTGTGCGACGGCATCGATGTGCCCGACGCCGAGTTGGCTGCAACGCTGCAGAAACCGCAGTCGGAATTTCAACGCGTCGATCTGCATTCGGCTGACCCGGTTGCGCTGGTGCGCGAAGCGCTTGACCAAGCCGAACAACTTTTGAACGAGACAGCCCGCAGCGCCAAGGGGATCGTCGAGCAGCTGACTTGCGGAAACACTGCCGACGCGATGCCGATTCTTTCGTCGTGCTGCCAAGCGTGGCTGGAGATTCATGGCGGTGTTTCAAATGCAATGAATGCTTTGAAGATCAATCCGGAATCGGTTGAGGTAAATGGCAAGCCTATTGTGGAAGTGCTTGGTGAACCGATCCGCGTCTTGAACGACATCAAAGAAGCTGTGACAGCCCGCGACTTTGTGCTGCTCTCCGATATTCTTAGCTACGAGTTTGAGGAAGCGGCGGAAGGTTGGCGCGGGATCATCAATGCTGTTCGTCAGATGGCTGGTGGTGTCGAAGGCGATGCCAAGTAAACTCGTCAGTCCCCCACCCTGAAGGGCGGGGCACCCGAATTCGGCCTCACGCTTTATTTTCAGTGTTTTCTGCTGATCCTACCGATTCTAACAGCAGTTCTGCTATGTCTTGCTGGCTTACCTTTTCGTTGTCCTGAGCGGCTAATCCGTCGGTTAACATCCGCATGCAGAATGGGCAGGCGCTGGCGATTGCGTCGGCACCGGTTTCGGTGAGTTGGCGGGTGCGGGCTACGTTGACGCGCTCGGTGCCTTCCTCTTCCTCTTTGAAGAACTGGGCGCCACCTGCGCCGCAACACATGCCACGATCGCGTGTTTCTTTTGGCTCCAACACCGTTAGTCCTGGGATGCTTTTTAGCACTTCGCGCGGGGCGTCGTAAATTTCGTTGTAGCGTCCGAGGTAACACGAGTCGTGGTAGACGACGTTTGAGTCGATCGCTTTTGTTGGTTTAAGTAAGCCGTCGCGAATCAACTTTGCGAGCAGGTCCGTGTGGTGAACGACTTCGTAGTGACCGTCGAAATCCGGGTACTCATTCTTGAACGAATTGAAACAGTGCGGGCAGATCGCGATGATCTTGCGCACGTTGTGGGCGGTTAGCACTTCGACGTTGGACTGCGCGAGAATTTGAAACAGAAACTCGTTGCCCGCGCGACGGGCTGGATCGCCCGTGCAGGATTCTTCACCGCCCAAGACAGCGTAATCCACGCCGGCATGGGTGAGCAGTTGAGCGACGGCGCGGGCTGTTTTACGGGCTTTTTCGTCAAACGCTGGTCCGCAGCCAACCCATAGCAGCCATTCGGCTCCGGGATTGTCGTCGAGTCGCGGCACTTCCAAACCTTCCATCCATTCGGTGCGTTGCTGTGCGGGAAGACCCCACGGGTTGCCGCTGTTTTCGAGACCACGAAAAGCGGTGGCAAGGTCTTGCGGGAACTCGCCTTTTTCTTGAACGAGGTAGCGGCGCAGATCGACGAACTTGTCGACGTAGCTGATCATCACCGGGCATTCCTGTTCGCACGCGCGGCAAGTGGTGCATGCCCATAGTACATCGGGATTGATGACTGGTCCGACGAGGTCGATCGGTTCGTGTTCGCTCTTGTCTTTGGTCAGGAATTCTGTTTGCCGCTCGTAGAGGTTGTTGCGCAGATCGACGGTGAACTGTTTGGGCGAGAGTATTTTGCCGGTGTTAGCCGCAGGGCAGAAATCGGTACAGCGCCCACATTCGGTGCAGGTGTATAAGTCGAGCGCCGCCTTCCAACCGAGTTGATCGATGCGGGCGACACCGAGGGTTTCTTCGCGCTCGACTTTGCCTTCGAGGTCTTCGATCGGCGCAAGCCTTCCGGGCGGATCGATATCGCGGAGGTAGACATTGGGAATGGCAGTAATGATGTGAAAGTGCTTGGAATAGGGCAGAATATTCAAGAATACAAGCACGAGCACCGCATGCGTCCAGAATCCGGCGTGGCGAATGACGTTGAGGATTCCGTCGGAAAAACCCATCGGCGATAGGACTGACGCGACAACTGAACCGGCTGGTTCCCAGATGTTGAAGTGCGCTGCAGATTGAGATTCGGCGGTCGAACTGTGCCGCAAGATGTCGGCTGCATCGTAAAGGATGTCAGACACCATCATTGTGAGGATGATGGCGAGGATGACCAATGCCTCGGTACTCATGGTCATGCGTCCGAGTTTCTTGATGACGCGGTAGTACACGAACACGAGGGTGCCAAGAATCACCAAGACGGCAAAGACATCTTTGAGCAGTGAATAGACGTTACCTAACGGTTGGCCCACGCCGAGGAACCAGAGGTTAAACTGCGAATCGAATCCGCGCCCCCAGAGAATCAACGATCGCAGCAAAAGGACACAAAACCCCGAAAAAATCAGCATGTGCGCCGCGCCGGCCAACGGGTAGCGACGCATTTTCTCCTGAGCGAACGCGTATCGAAACGTGCCAGCCAACCGCTTGCCGACCTGGTCGAAACGATTGGGACCACCGCCGACAGTCATCAGCCGCCAGCGACGGGAAGCGGACCACGCGAAAATTCCAAACCCAAGCAGCAATACGAGCGACATGATCCAAGGATTCAAGGGTGTGGGCCTCCGGCTAACGTGGGTCGAATGTTTGGCAGTGCGCGGAGCGGTTTGGGTAACAGCTGGACAGGGGACACCCGCGCCATGCCGTGGTCATGATAACGCAACTCGTACGCGATGTGCAGACGGGGGGTTGATCGCCAACGGCAAGTGAAGCGCTTGGGCAGACCGTGGGGATATTGTCGAGGCGTTGCGGGCTAGAGGCCGGTGCCGGTCGCTGAGAATAGACCGCCAAAGAATGCCGCGAGAATTGCCAACAAGATTGCGAATATCGTCATGGCTTTCAGATGCTCCATTGCAAGGGTTGGGGACAGAAATCAAATCGGCCAACCGGCACGAATTTCTACCGCAATTTTCTCAGCGAACGGCGATTTCGACTCGGGAATATCGCTGCGAGATACCCATCAAAGTGGGCGGGTTGGTTCTCTTGACGATTTCGAGGTGGTTGGATAGGGTTTCACATCCTTCAGGCGGGGCTGTTTTGTTCGCTGGAAGTGCTATTTCGGCCCCTTCGTCTAGAGGCCTAGGACACCGGCTTTTCATGCCGGCAACACGGGTTCGACTCCCGTAGGGGTCATTTCATTCACTTTTCAGGCACGCCTCTCAGACGCCCCGAGGCGGCGCCGGGGTGTCGGTTCAATTGGGCTTTGCCCTTGGGCGGCCAGTTTTTTTCGTCTTACCCCGCCAATTTCGATTGCGAGGAGTTGTCCCGATGGTCAAAGAGCTCGCCGGTGCATTTGAGCGCATCGCCGATCTGCTTGAGATTTCGGGAAGTGACGCCTTCCGCAGCAATTCCTATCGACGCGTCTCGCGCATCCTCAAAAACCTCACCGATGATATCGTGGCACTCAGAGAAGCCAACGTCATCGCCGAGATTCCCGGGATCGGTAAAAGCACCGCCGCCAAGATCGAGGAGTATCTCGATTCCGGCAAGATCAAAGTGCTCGAGGATCTTAAAAAGAAACTGCCCTCGGGGTTGCCCGACTTGCTGCGCATCCCCGGACTCGGGCCGAAGAAAATCGCGCTGTTCTACCGCGAACTCGACGTCGAAAATTTCGATGACTTGGAGGCTGCGATCGAGGATGGAGCGCTTGCGAAGCTTGATGGCATGGGCGCGAAGAGCGTTCAGAAAATCGCCGACGGCATCGCTTTTCTGAAGACATCTTCGGGTCGCACGCCATTTGGGTTGGCGCTTCCGGTGGCAGAAGCGTTGGCCAACTATCTGCGCGAGTTTGGGACCATCGAACAATTGGAAATCGCCGGTTCGCTTCGGCGCGGATGCGAAACGATCGGCGACATTGATTTGCTGTGTGCGCACGATGACGGTGAAGCACTAATCAAACATTTCGTCGGGCATCCATCGGTCAAGCGCGTGTTGGCGTCCGGGGCGACGAAGGGTTCGATCACGATTCCAGTGCGCGACGAACGCGAGATTCAAGTGGACCTGCGGGTGGTGCCAGCTGACTCGTTTGGGGCAGCCCTCCAATACTTTACGGGCTCGCTCGATCACAACGTACACCTTCGAGGGCTGGCGCAGAAACAGGGACTGAAGCTGAACGAATGGGGCTTGTTCTCCGGCGAGGAATCTGTCGCAGGTGCTGAAGAATCAAGCATTTATGAAAAACTGGGCATCGTTTATGTCCCACCGGAATTGCGGGAAGATCGCGGCGAGTTCGACCCGGATCTGAAAATCGATGAGCTCATTGCGATTGGCGATCTGCGCGGTGATTTGCACATGCACACCACGGCATCGGACGGCAAGAATTCCATTGAAGAGATGGCCAATGCTGCAATCGACTTGGGTTACGAATACATCGCCATCAGCGACCACAGTCAAAGCAGCGTGATCGCCAACGGTTTACCCGTCGACCGCATGTGGGAACACATCGATGCCATCCGCCAAGCCGACAAGAGCATCGACGGCATCAAGATCTTCGCAGCATGCGAGTGCGACATTTTGCCTGACGCGACGCTCGACTATCCCGATGACGTGTTAGCCGCCTGCGACCTGGTCGTGGCCAGCGTTCACTTCGCGATGACGCGCAAGAAACCAAGCCCAACCGAGCGCACCATCGCCGCGATCGAAAATCCGTACGTCACCATTATCGGACATCCGACAGGGCGGTTGATTCACAAGCGCCCAGCGATGGATATGGACATTCCCACAATCATCGAAGCCGCAGTGAAGCACAGCACCGTGTTGGAGGTCAATTCATCGTGGCAGCGAATGGACCTCAAAGACGTTCATGTCAGGATGGCTGTCGATGCCGGCGTGAAAATTGCGATCGACACCGATGCCCACAGCACGGGCGACCTCTCGCGTATGCATTACGGGGTGCGAACAGCCCGGCGTGGTTTCGTCCGAAAACAAGATGTGGTCAACACATTGCCCCTCGCAGAACTGACGAAATGGCTGGCTAGTACCCGAGATTGATTGCAGTATTCGCCCCACAAGCCCAAGCGGCGTCAGCCCACCCCTACTCACCCGAACAATCAAGAACGGTTCTTATCGGAATCGCCAACGCGTGGGGCTGGACGCATCGCGCAGGATGCGGCACCATGACGCTTGTTTGATCCGCCGAAACATGTTTGGCGGTTCAAGAAACGATTTCGTCGCCCTAAATTGGCCGATGACTTCGATGGACAATTCACGACAGATAGGCGTGTCAGACCTGATTGGCTCGGGGCCAATCCGTGGGTGATTCCCGAGTGACGGGTGCATTGCTGGCAGTCTGAAATCGCGTCGAAATTTTTCGTCCATCGAGGTATAGCATGAGTACGGGAATGAGTCTGAACGTGCCGGTATCGCCTTCGCATCATGGGCCAACCCGCCTGGGATTGCTTGATTGGATTGCCATTGCGGCAGCCGTCGGGATCTTGGGCTTTCTCATTTATCACCATGTCGCTCCGCATCATGACACGGTGGAGACGGCGCATGTGGCTCCGTTGGCCCATCCCGATGCCCATGGTGATACGCATGCCAAACCGCATGGCCCACCCGAAGGCTACTCATTGCCGCCGATCTGGGCATGCGCACCATTCGTGGCAATTCTCCTTTGCATTGCTTTGTTGCCGTTGATTCCTGCGACGGAGCATTGGTGGGAGAGCAATAAGAATCGACTGGGCGTTTCGTTGGTGCTGGCGGCATTGACGCTGCTTTACTATGCACTCGTTCAACCGATGACCTACAACCACGCCACGATGCACACCTACTCGGGGGTGAAGAGCGTCATTCATATCCTCGAACATGCGGTGTTGATTGAGTACATCCCGTTCATTGTTTTGCTGTTCAGTTTGTACGTGATTAGTGGCGGTATTTCGTTGAAAGGTGACCTGCCAGCCCACCCAGCCACCAACGCTGCGTTTTTGGGTGTCGGTGGATTGTTGGCAAGCTTCATCGGAACGACGGGGGCAAGCATGCTCTTGATCCGTCCGCTGCTGCAAACCAACTCGGAGCGACGCTACACCCGTCATACGGTGATTTTCTTTATCTTCCTGGTGAGTAATTGCGGTGGCTTGCTTCTGCCGATTGGTGATCCGCCATTGTTTTTGGGTTACCTGCGCGGGGTCGAATTCTTCTGGACGCTGGGGCTTGTCATGCCGTGGCTCCTGGTGAGCGCTTTGATCCTTGGTGTGTACATTGTTTGGGATGTGATCGCCTATAAGAAAGAAAAGCCAGCTGACATCAAGACGGACGAAACGCGGGTCACGAAGTTGAAACTGGCTGGAAAAATAAACTTCCTATACCTGCTCGGAATCGTCGCGTGCGTCGCGCTGATCGATCCTTCGAAAGAATTCCTTGGTCTTGGTTTCAAACCATTCCCGTTCATGCGTGAGTTGTGCATGATGGCCCTAGTGGGGTTGTCGTTGCTCACAACCAGTAAGAAGATTTACCAGGACAACCAGTTCAACTATCACGCGATCCTCGAAGTCGCGGCGCTGTTCATCGGTATTTTCATCTGCATGCAGGTTCCGATCGAAATCCTCAACGCCAAGGGAGCGGAACTCGGTCTGAGTAAGCCATGGCACTTCTTCTGGACGACGGGTGGGTTGTCGGCATTCCTCGATAATGCTCCGACGTACGTGGTGTTCTTCGAGACGGCCAAGGTGCTGCCCGAAACCGGTGGTGCGGTCGTCCATCTCAGCGAGACAGCCTCCATCGCAGAACCGCTGTTGGTTGCCATCTCATTGGGTGCGGTGTTCATGGGAGCGTTGACCTACATCGGCAACGGTCCGAACTTCATGGTCAAGAGTATTGCCGAGCAGGGCGGCGTGAAGATGCCGTCGTTCTTCGGTTACATGAAGTACAGCTTCGGCGTGCTGGTTCCGATCTTTGTGGTCGTGATGTTCCTGTTCTTGCTGTAGACATCATCGACGGCGACATCAGACAATAGCCCGCGGTGCCTGGCGAAATGATCCAGGCGTCGCGGGCTTCACTACGCGCGGACGGTTACCGTTGGTATCATCCATGGCATGGCCATCATCAAGGACGACGCGGTGATCCTGCGCCGTCTGGACTATTCCGAATCCTCCCAAGTCTTGGCGGTGTTTACGCGCGCCCACGGTAAGGTGCGCCTGATCGCCAAGGGCATCAAACGCTCAACCAAGACCAAATTCGCGACCGGTATCGATCTGCTGGATATCGGACATTTAACGTTCTCTGCAAGACACGTCCGGCAGGAGGCATTGGCGACACTGACGGAGTGGGTTCAATCGCAGGCTGGGGCAGCTCTCCGCGACGCGCTGGATCGCCTGTTGGCTGCACAGTACACGGCGTTCGTTGCGGCTGAGCTAACCGAAGACTGGGACCCCCATCCGGCGCTATACGACGGAATCTGCGAGACGCTGCGATCACTGGCCGATGGTGGTAGTCCGGTAAGTACACTTCTGACGTTTCAACGTTGTCTGCTTCAGGAAATCGGCTCGTTCCCGATTTTGGATCAATGCGTCGGGTGTCAGCGACCGGTCCCGGCTCATGGGGCGTTGTACTTTTCGTCGCTGGATGGCGGGGTGCTTTGTCGCGACTGCGAGAACGCCCGGTCCGAGAAGTGTGCGATCGACCGAACCACGCTCGCATGCATGAAGACTGCTTCCGGACCGGCTGATTCGGTGACCTCGGCATTTCGAGTTTTTGACTATCACCTCTCACATCTGATGGGCAAACCCAACCCGCTGCTCCGCATGTTCATGTCCGCCTGTTAAGCGCTCGTTTTCGGACGCGGGTCAACCACTTCTCACACCTCAACCCATTACCGTTTGAACGCGAACGCGTCCGAATACGCGCTGATTTTTGAACGCGCCCGCATTCGGGGGAGATTCCGGACGTTGGCTGCAACAGCGACGACCGAAAATGTCACGCGATAGTGCCACGATATGTCACTAAAGATTTTCTTTTACAAATCGTTTGCGTGTCATTTTTTTATATTTGAGTTTGCGACTGTCCACTGGTTCCTGGCTAACGAGCCTCTTTTGGAAAGGTCGCAACGATGGGTCTAACAGCAACAAATCTAAACACAATGCAGTTGCTCAACATTGTCAACAAGACATCGGGAGCACAAAGCAAAGCACTCACTCAACTCTCCACTGGTTTCAAAATCAACAAAGCATCAGACGATCCCGCCGGACTTATCGCTATTGAAAACTTCAACGCAGAATTAACCGCGGCCAACGCTGCGCTTGAAAATAATCAACGCTCGAATGCCCTGCTCTCTACCGCTGAAGGTGGACTCAATGAGATTTCCAGCCTCTTGCTGGAAGTTGAAAAACTCGCGGTAGCTTCTGTCAATGACGCATCGTTAAGCAACGCTGAACGCTCAGCCAACCAGGCACAGATCGACGCAGCCCTTGCCTCAATTGACCGAATTGCGAACACAACAACATTCAACGGCAAGAGCTTGTTGAACGGCTCGCAAGCCATTGACGCAACAGGCATCGCCGCCAACACCGTCGAAAACCTTCAAATCTACTCACGCGGTTCCAGCCCAAACGATGTCGATATCACAGCCGAAGTCACAACGGCATCCGCTGAAGCAAAAGCAACAATCACATTGGCGTCAGGTGCCAAACTAACAGACGCTGAAACAACCCTTGAAATCCAGGGAACATTGGGAACAGCCACCGTCACCGTCGCACAGAATGGCATCGACAATGACATTCGCGATGCAATCAACAGCGTTACCGACATCACCGGTGTGCAAGCCGCCACCGTGGGTAACGACGTCGTTCTCAGCTCAGGCGATGGCACAACCCTCGCAACCGGTAGCAGCGAAACCGTCTCGATGAAAGTCATATCCGGCGGAACCATGAGTTCCGGTGGAAACGTCATCGATCTTGATCGGCAGGAAGGTGTCGATGCAGTCCTTGATGTCAATGGCCGATCCATCACAGCCGACGGTGCGTTGGTTTCATACAACGAGGGCGGATACAGCCTTTCGTTCAATCTCGGAACATCGCTCGACGCCGTTGGAAACACCGAAACGTTTACGGTCAAAGCAACAGGGGGAATGACCTTCCAGTTGGGCTCGGAAGCCAACACCCGCTCGACTCTGGGTATCGACGCAGTCACCTCCAGCCGGCTTGGCGAAACGGGCACAAACGGGACCTCCCTCGTTCAAATCCGTTCGGGCGGAACCGCCGACCTCAATTCAAAGAGTGCGAATACATTGCAAGCCGTTCGTGGAGCAATCTCACAAGTCGCAGCGATCAAAGGCCGCATCGGTGGTTTCCAGAAGTTCCAGGTCGAAACATCGATCAACTCGCTGACCCAGCGAACAGAAGCGTTGACCGCTGCCAAGAGCGCCATCGCCGATACCGACTTCGCTGAAGCGTCGGCTGAACTGAATCGCCAGAGCGTGCTGCTCAACTCAGGCATCTCGTTGTTGGGTTTGGCCAATCAGCAAGCGAGCCAGATTCTTTCGCTCCTCGGATAGTCGAGGAAGTGAGCCCAGCGCCCGGCTAAGAATCCACTCCGGGCAAGAATAATGATCGGCGGACCGAGCGGAGGGGCGGTCCGTCGATCTTTTGGTTTGGCACGTCTTTCCGCCCGCTTTCTGGGCCCCATAAACCACCAAAATCCCGGGCAAGCAAAGGACGCTTCGCGTTTGCCCGATGTAACTTCAGGGCTGCGCCTCCCCTTTCAAGAACCGGCGTACCAGCACTGGAATTGAGTTTGGGATGAAGCAGAATCGAAACGCGCCATGCTCGTGTGGTAGTGGCCGAAAAGCCAAACATTGCTGCCTGCGGTCGGCTGCAGTGCGCCCCGCGGCTAAGCCCGGTTTGCGTGTCCCGATGAAAGTCATTCAGCGGTCGGAAGCGAAGGATGGCATCATCCGATCGTGTGACGGCTGCCAGGCCTGCTGTGCGGGGGCGTTGACAATTAACGACCCGGAATTGGTCGTCCCCCGTGGGCAACGATGTAGGAACCTCAACGAAACGGGTTGTTCGATCTACGGTTCGTCAAAGCCAAAAACATGCACAGGATTTATCTGCAACTATCTCGTCGAACCAGGCGGCCTCACCGAGGAGGATCGCCCTGATCGCGTCGGTGCCATCGTGCGACTTGTTCGCGATAGCAGGTTTGAACCGCCGATGGATCGGGTTGTTCATTTGAACGAATGCAAACCGGACGGGATGCAGAAAATCCTTGCCAATCCGAATTGGGGTACGATCATTCGCAATGATTTGGTGGCTGGCATTCCCTTACTTTGTTCTTTTTGGGATGACCCGCAGGCGCAAGAGATCGTCCACTTGCGATTCGTCGATGGGCAACTTCGATGCGAGCTGACGTCGTGCGATTCAGATGGTGCGCCCATTCTCCAAGTCGATGAGCCTTCCTATGACGAACCCATCACCAAGGCGCTGATGATCCCGCAGAGTTTTGCGTTTGATGCGGCTGCATTGATTCAACAACTGGGCGACGATGCCAACCGAGTAATCGGCCCATCGGCACCGTCCAGTACAGATCGCCCGCTGTGCTTCTGGTTTACCCGCCGGCAAGCGATGTTTGCAAAAAGGGCGCTGCAGTTGATCCATGAAGGTCCGACGGAATTTGGCGAGACGCACGCCAACGTTCTCGCACTGCAACCGTCGTAGCAAACCTTAAATCCCCTCATCCATCGAATCCCGACGTTGAACACGACGAATTGACCAACCGCGTTGTGATGAATAAATCACCCGACTAGACTATTGATCAAACGTTGGGTGATTGGAAATTCTGATTCTAGAAGCTGAGGAGTTCGTCGATGCGTCAATTCTTGATGGCGGTGATATTGTGTGCGGTGGTTTGTGGCGTCACACTGGTTTCAACGGGTGGAGAAAATCAGCCTGGCGTGCCCAAAGACATGACCCAATACTTCGTTGGGGTCCTCTATCGAGGTGAAAAATGGTCACCGCAAGTGACCGAGGAAGTGACGGAGCTTCAAAAAGCCCATCTCGCCAACATTGGACGACTGGCCGACGAACGCAAGCTGGTGATGGCTGGCCCATTTGGTGACGGCGGCGACATGCGTGGGTTGTTCTTCTTTGACGTCAAGACCATGGAAGAAGCGCAGAAACTCGTCGACACCGACCCCGCCGTCAAAGCCGGTCGACTCCGTGTCGAGTTGCACCCGTGGTGGGGGCCCACGTCACTTCGTAGGGTGCTTGACGACATGGTCAACAAGACCGATGACGCCAAGCCAAAGACCGAGGCCAAAGTCGATTCCCCTTAGGGCGACGAACGACCGATTTGCTCTACCACAATTAGCCCTTGGGTAGCACCTTCAGCGGGTCTTTTGCGCACATGTCTTTGCACTTCGACGAACAGAAGTGCATGGTATAGCCTTCCAGCTTCAACTCGTTTTCAGCTTTGCCGTCCATTCGCAAGGCGCAGGTCGCGCACTTGCCGACGATTTTGTCGGTCGTCCCGTCGGCTGCGTCTGCCGATGCCAGGCGTGCTATCAATTCACCCTTCTGATCTGCGGGCACTTCCTTGGGGGCTTTGTCTTTGCTGCACGCTCCGAGAATCAGGAGGCTGGCGAGACAAACGGTTTGTATTGTTCGCAATAGGTCTTGAGACATGTTGTTGAGCTCACTTTCTTGAAGGCAGGGGTTGTGCGTCCGCGCCACCATCGCGCGAAACACGTCTGAGCGTAGCGACCTGTTCTCGTCGCAACAAGGGGCCCATGACAAGAATTGACGAAACCGGCGGAGGCCCCAACCAACCAATCCTTATTGGCCAAAGACGCTCGGTATCAGGTAGGGCAAGATCACCAACGCCATCGCGACAAAGCTGATGACCTGCGCAACACGGGCACCGAGATGTCCCGTCGCGCCCGCAAGCGTTTTCGCGGAGAGGGACAACGCAAACCAAACGCCACCAATCAACATGCCCGAACTGAGCAAGCTATAAGGGCCCCCTCAGCCGAAGGTGCAACGCATCGTCGCGCCGGCCACGGCAACCAAGGACGAACCAATCGCAAGTAGGTTTTGCATCATCTGCTCCAGAGGGCGACGCCTTCTATGGTATTCAAGAACACGTTTCGAATATTTCAAGTAAATCCGCGGGGCCTGTTATGGGTCACAATGGGGCGTACAATGTGCGTATGATCGGTCAACACGTCAATCCCCCGCCCTCGCGACTCGCGATCCTTGCCGGATTCGGTGTGCTTGTCATTGCAGTAACAGCTGCGCATTGGCCGGTGTTGTCGGCTGGGGCGCTTTCGCTGGATGATTCGGAGTTTCTGACGAACAACCGGTTGGTGCAGAGTCCCAGTTGGGCTTCGACGCAGACATTTCTGACCGAAGTGCTCGAACCGTCTACCGTGCGCGGATATTACCTGCCGCTTTCGATGATGTCGCTGATGGGCGATTATGCGATGGGGGGCCGGCCCGACAATCTCGCCCCGTTTCATCGAACCAGTCTGATACTTCATGTCATTAATTGTGTGCTATTGACGGTGCTATTGGGTTGGCTCTTCGGATGGAGCCTCCCCGTTTTCGCCGTTGGGCTGTTGTTTGGCCTGCATCCGCTCACCGTCGAACCGGTGGTTTGGGTGGGCGAACGGAAAACGCTGCTGGCTGCGTTTTTTGTTCTTCTCGCGATGCTTGCTTACGTGCGCCATACGAGGGTTGGTGGATGGCGATGGATGATGGCAGCAACTTTGGCCTACACACTGGCGATGATGTCGAAACCAACGGCGGTGATGTTACCGCTGCTCTTGGTTCTGATGGACTGGTGGCCACTCGGGCGATTGACCAAGCGGTCGCTCGTGGAGAAAGTGCCACTCTTTGGCATTATGGTTCTGTTCTCGGTGATCGCGTTGATGTCGCATGACCGGACGGCCGGATTTCTCTCGGAAGAATCGCCGGTGTCGGTCAATCGCGTACTTCTGGCCTTGTATTTGTGCGGATTTTACGCATCGAAGATTCTTTGGCCGGTTGATCTAACGCCGATTTATGCAATGCCCAATCCACTTTCGATAACACATCCCCTCGTCATTCTTGGCATTGTGATTGTGGGCGGGTTCGGCCTGCTCATTTGGGCGACATCCAAACGTTCGCGGGCGATTGCGGGTGGTGTATTGTTCTTCGGATTGGCGCTGGCTCCGACGATGGGGGTGGTGCGTTACAGCTGGGTGACGGCGTCGGATAAGTACGTGTATCTGCCAGCGTTTGGGTTGGCGATGCTCGCGGCTTGGGGACTGGCGTTGCTTTGGACAAAGCTCAATCGGCAGAGTCGCTTCGCCTTGATTGGCGTGATTGCTGCTGTGTTGGGTTTGGAAGTTGCGGGCACGCGCGTGGCCGCCAGCCATTGGCGCGACACCGAATCGCACTTTCGATACCTCACCGTGAATGCTCCCGGGCATCCCATGGCCCATTACGGACTGGGGCAGTGTTTACACCGACAAGAGCGTTATGCGGAGGCCATTGAACAGTACGAGCAGGTGCTAAGCATTGCCCCGAACTACGCCGAAGTGCATCATGACCTGGCGGTGTGTTTGTTTGAGCAGGGGGCGGTTGATCGAGCAATCGAGCGGTATCGACGGGCGATTGAAATCAAATCCGACGAGAGCGAGTTCCACCGATCGTTGGGAGTCGCGTTGGAGGCTGTTGGTGATTTGAGCGGGGCGATGAAATCGTTGAACCGTGCGATCGAACTTGACCCCGAAAACGCCCATGCCCATTCCGATTTGGCCAAAACTTTGTACGGACGCGGGGATTTGGCGGCTGCAATCAAGGGCTTTCGCAGCGCTCTGCAGCTCGATCCAAAATCCGTCATCGCTAGGAACGGTCTTGGGGTGGTGTTGGCAGATACTGGGGATATCGACGCTTCAATTGACGAATTTCTGACTTGTCTGCAGTCCGAACCAGCCAATGCAGAGGTTCACAACAGCTTGGCTAACTCCTACTTGAAGAAACGCGACTTTGAGAATGCCCTCACCCATTATCGCCGGGCTGTGGATGCGGATCCGAACTATGCGGTCGCCCATCACAACTTAGCCGTGCTGCTCGCGAGTTTGAAGCGCATGGATGAAGCGATTGAGCATCATCTGGAAGCAATCCGATGCGAGCCGAACTATCTCGAAGCGCGGATGAACCTGGCCAACATCTTCGCGGGGCAGCAGCGTTTTAGAGAAGCGGAAGCGCAACTTCGTAAGGCGATCGAAAGTTACCCTGACGCGCCAGCCGCCTACAACAACCTGGCTACGATTCTGCGATGGCAGGATCGCATCGATGAGGCGGCGGATGTTTATGCCAACGTCGTGCGCCTGATGCCCAACGATGCCGATGCGCAATACACCATGGGAAAGTTACATCTTCGATTGAAAGACCAAGACGCAGCCGTCAGATACTTTAAGAAAGCGTTGGAGATCAATCCTGAACACGAGCGAGCCCAAGCGGAATTGAATTCGCTTTCGGAATAACCCTGGCACCGGCGTGGGCCCGCGCAATTCGAGTCATTCTTGATTCAACTTGGATGTTGCAATTCACTCTGCTACGATCTCGTCGGGTCGCGTAACGTTCGGTTGAATACACACGCCATTGAAAGGGAATACGCCATGACTAGAGGAACACTTCGATTGATGCTGGTCGCGCTGTTTGGTGTCGCCATGGGGGCTGGCTTGGTGACTTATGCCGACGATGATGATGACAGGAAGAAAGGTTACGACGCCTACAACGATCCGAAGATGGCTGCGATGATGAAGTATTCCAGCCCGGTTCCTGAACATGGCGTGTTGCGTCAGTTGGAAGGCGATTGGGATCAGCAGGTCAAGTGGCGGATGGGTCCAGAGAAACCGTGGGTGACATCGGAGAGCGAATGCGAAAACGAGATGATCTTGGGCGGGCGGTTTCTTCGCCAGGAAATCGAATCAGAAGACGACGGAATGAAATACAACGCCATCGCGTATCTTGGGTATGACAGCTATCACAGAAAATATGTTGGCACCTGGGTGGACAATATGACGACCATGATCAACCGATCGGAGGGGAGTTATGACCCAGCAAGCAAGATGTTCACCTTTCATGGCGTCGTCCCGGATTTTGAAACAGGCAAGAATCGGCATTTTCGCAGCACGCTGACGCTTCACCACAAAGATGCGATGACCGAGCAAATGTTTGAGCCCGATGCCCATGGCGTCGAATATTTGAGTTTGGAGATTCACTACAAGCGCGACTAGTGATTTTGGGGATTCGTCACTTTACGCTTGCCAGGTAGTGTTCACGGGTCACTCGATAGAGAACGTGGGGCATGTCGGCATGAATGATGTCGCGCTCGTAGGTCATGTGCAGTTTTTCCATGACGCGGCGCGACGCTCTGTTGTCGGGCAGGGTGAATGCTACGACGTTCTCCATACTGAGTTGATTGAACGCTATTTCGGCGGATGCGGCTGCGATCTCGGTGGCTCGATTCTGGCCCCAGTGTGATGCCGGAATGGCGTAGGCGATTTCGATTTCCAATTCGCCGTCCTGAATGAGTTTGCGGAGTCCGCCCCTGCCGGCGAACCTTCCGGTTTCCAAATCGAAAAAGCACCAGAGTCCGAATCCGTGTTCGTCCCAGTGTGCGACGTTCTGCTCGAAACCTTTGCGAATCTGGGTAACCGATTGTACGCCGCCGAGCGTAGCCATCACCTCGCGGTCTTGGTAGAGCGCGACCAAGTGCGCGAAGTGCGGCTCGGCGATACGCTCGGCCCGCATGCGTTTGGTGGTTAGGGTGTCGATCGATTGGGATGTCATTGTTGCATCCTGTTCGGCCAAGCATCATGGTGGCTACGCCCCACCGTCGTCATTCCTGCGCACGCGGGAATCCAGAAGTGTGCGTTACCACTGCCGAAAAAAGCGATACCAACCGCGGAAGATTCATCGTGACTACACGTGGTACAGAAAATTCTGGAGATTATCGTTCGATCTTGGATTCCCGCTTGCGCGGGAATGACAGGGAGTTAGTATCCGTTCACTGCGCATCGGCCCACCCTACATTACATTAGTCCAGCCATGACTTGGTTTGTTTCAGCCGCTGCGGTGTGTACTCTTCAGTGACGAAGGTCAGTTCCTTACTGCACAGCGCTTCGACTTCCATCTTGAAACCATTCTTGATCATTTGTTTGATTTCGCGCTGCCACGGTTTTTTTCCGGCGAACCATGGATAGTTGAGAATCTGCTTGGCCCGTTTGACATCGTTGGCGTCGAGTTCGATTTTGACATCGTCGGTCAGGTCGAAACGTTCGTAGTCGTAACTGGATACGCCGATGAAGCGGGCGTCGGGGACGGCCATCCTTGACGACTCGAACGCGAGGTTGATCGAACCCTGCTTGATGACCGAATAGATGTAGTATCCCCACGGGTCGTTATCGAGTAGGCACACGACGGGCAGCTTGAGTTCGTCGTGCATTCGATAAAGCATTCGCCGCACGCCGCGCGACGGCTGACCACCGCCGTGGGTGAGGATGCAGCGGTGTTTCTCCCAAAAACGATCTTCGACAAAGCGCCGCCAAACTGTGTCTTTTTCGACATGAAGGACGTACTTGGCTTTGCACTTTTTGAACTGGATGACGTTTGGTTCGACGATGCTGGGGATGGCGTACCCGCCGCTGCCGAGTTTGGTGGCGTCGATGGTGTCGCCGCTGTCGACAAACGTTAACTCGCCGATGAGTGCTCCCTTGCTGCCGGCGAAGACGTGCAATTCTTCGCGCAGGGCTTCGAGGGCGACTTCCAAATCTTCGATGACGGGATCTGATTCGTCCTGATTGTCGAAAGTTTTTTCTTTCGTGCCTTTGATGGTGTGCTTGGCCAAGTAGTAGATTTGTCGAATGCTGGCTGTCTTGTCGGCATCGACGAGGTCTTTGCATTTACTCGCGACCAAGAGCGTCTGCATGAACCGCTTCGCTTGTCCGTAATTGAACAAGTTGCGTTGTTGACAACGATCACCCATTTCGATGTAGCGGGTCTTGGGGTTGAAGCTGACGTTACTGAGCGCTCGAATGGGGATGTCGATCGCGGGTTCACGCTTTCCGAAGGCATTATCCACCACGGAACCTGCCAACCCTTCCAACTTGTCTGTGGTCTTGACGCCTTTTGCGCCCCGCTTGGATCGTTTTTTGATCACGGTCTTGGGGGCTTTCTTGGTCGCGGTCTTCTTTGATTTTTTCTTGGCCATGGGTTGCGGTCGACTATCTGTTCCGGTGTGGGTCCGGTTGAGTTTGCTTTCGGGTTACTTTCGCTTCTTGGTTTTCTTGGCGGATGACTTTTTGCTTGTTTTCTTCTTCTTTGTCTTCTTCGGTTTGGCACGGGTAGCACGTTTCGGACCGGCGTTGGTTTCTGCTTCACCGGCGAATAATTCCAACTGTCCTGGTGGTGCCTGCTCGGATTCGTCCAGGACAATCGTGTTGTCCATCTCCGATTTTCCGTTCTTGCGTTTTGCGATGATCTTGCCGTGGTCGTCGAATTCCATGTCAGCCGCTTCGGTTGCGCGGACGGCTAAGTCGTGTAGTGCTTGGCGAAGATCTTCTTTGTTGCATTCGGTCATCGACCCGCAGGATTCGGCAATCTCGTGAATATAGCGGTGAAACACATCGCGGCGCTGGGCGAAGTGCGATCGTTTCTTCTTTCGGCGGATGTACGTGCCAAGACGCCGGCCACACTCGGATAATCCGAGTTTGATTTCCTTGCGGATTTCATCGTAGTCAGCGATCGCTTCCTTCGATTCCGACGTGAAAGGCACCCATACGCTGGCCATGTGGATCAAGACGACAAATGGGGCTTGCGGCAATGACGATCGCGATTGCGACAGACCGTAGTTGTTCCATTTGGTATCGACGACACTTTTGAACGTGCAGCATGCGCCTTGCTGATAGAGCAGTGGGACCCGGTTGGCGAAACGAATCACGCGCGCCGTCTGTGGTTGCTTGGACTTGTCGTCACCGTTGCCATTGCTGTTTGAATCGAGCGAGCCGAGTTGACCGCCGAAGGCCATACCGACTTCAATTTGAAACGGGTTGCCGCGATAGACCGACGGAGGACGCGTCGATGCTGTGTAGAATTCGGCTTTGATTCCCTTGAGCAAACCGTTGAGGATGGCCTCCGCACCAATCGGCGCGAGGCAGTTGGTGCTGGGCGCGCGAAGTTTGGTTTCTTGCAGGACGTTGTAGAGTTTTTCGACGTCGGTCGGTGCGACGCTTTGAAGCCAGGTACGTTGGGTCAGACCAGCTTTGGCGCAGACCTCTTTGGCGATCTTTGGACTAACGCGGGAGAACTCACTGTTTAGAAACGCCCCCAATTGTTTGGATCCCGTTTCCTTGAGCATCTTCATCAACACGCCGAGTTCAACGCCGTGCGGATGCGGTTTGATCTCTTCAGTTTGCTCGGGCAGTTCATCGACGTTGCGTAGAAATTCGATGACTTTCTTGTCTGGACCTTTGAAAACAATCGACGTGTGCGGATTGGCGATGGCCGTCAATTCAATGTATTCGGCGACACTTTGGCGACCTTTGTTGAAGCTAGCCACCATTTCAATCTCGATTTCCGTCCCTTGATCCCAAGGCACTTCCACGGTTTTGTCCGCGATGATATCGGGTTTGTTCTTCTTGGTGTCGATCGCCAGTTTGTAGTGGTGGGCGGGCTTGCCCTTGCCGGTGCGGCTGATGATGCTCACCGGTTTTCCTGTGGTGATCAACCCATACATGCCAGCCGCACTGATGCCGATACCCTGTTGACCGCGCGACATTTTGAGGCGGTGGAATTTTGAACCGTATAGCAGCTTGCCGAAGATATTAGGGATCTGCGCTTTGACGATACCCGGTCCGTTGTCTCGACAGATCATACGGAAACGGTCTTCCGAGAGCTGTTTGATTTCCAAATAGATTTCCGGAAAGACGCCGCCTTCTTCGCACGCATCGAGGGCGTTGTCGACGGCTTCCTTCACGCTGGTTAAGAGCGCTTTTCGTTTGTTGTCGAAACCGAGGAGATGGCGGTTGCGGGCGAAGAATTCGGAGATGGAAATCTCGCGCTGCTGCTTGGCCATGCTCTCCGCGGACGCGCTGGATGATCGACTTTTCTTCTTGCTCACCTTGCCTGCCTTGGTACGGGTTAACTTTTTGACGGCTGCGGAAATTGAAGTTTGCGGGTCGAGATTCGGAGTCGTTTTGGTTTTCGCCGGGCCTGTGATATCTGAGTCTAGGCACGCTCCGCCAGCCCGCTGATCTTCCATGATCCTGCTTGCCTCCATGCCTCGAACGATTCGAATTGAATCGGTTTGAGGTGTTTTATTGAGGGGCTTATCCTAACGTGCTTGAAACAAAGAGAACAGGACGCCAACCGGTGCAAAAAAACGCGACCGTTGAGGACGATTCCAAGCCCGCAGAGTCGTAAGCAATTTGTGGATAAAAGCTTCGGGCGCGGCGCTCCGATCGTGTTTATTCGACACATTTCACACTGGTTTTTCCACACGGTTCGTGTAGAATAACCGTTTGATCGCCAGCGCGGCCAAACATCCATAACTGTATAAATTACAAAGCTTTACGATCATCTTATTTTCGTACTCGAGCATCATAACGAGGCTGGGACACTCGCCCGGTTCGTTTTCTGGATATTCGCATGTCTTCGATTGCTGCACCTGAGTGGAAAAGCATTTTGGACCGGATTCGGTCGCTGCATCCAGCGTTGATTCGCGGCTGGTTCAGCAGCTTGAAACCGATCGATTTAGCCGGAGGCGTTTTGCGCGTCCGCGCGGGCAACCTCAAGCAGGTGCGCTATCTCGAGGACGAGTGTCGGTCGGTATTTATCGAGGCTGCCCAAGCCGTCATGGAGCAGTTGGTGACGACAACGTTTGAAACCGACGCTCCGAACGAGATCGCCGACGACGAAGGTTACCCACTTTCAATCTCAGAAAACAACCAGCTTCAACTCAACGACGATTATGTGTTCGACAATTTTGTGGTGGGGGCTGGCAACCGTATGGCCCACGCGGCGGCGGTGGCTGCGGCTGAAAATCCAGGGCAGGTCTACAACCCACTGTTTATCCACGGTGACGTGGGTTTGGGAAAGACGCACCTGCTCCAGGCGATCTGTCACGAAACCCGGCGACTCGGTACATGCCCGACGACGCTCTACATTTCGTGCGAAACCTTTGCGAATCATTTCATCGAAGCCGTCGAGCGCGGGGCGATGAATCAATTTCGCTTTCACTATCGCCACGTCGATCTGCTGGTCATCGATGACATTCAGTTTCTCGGCGCCCGCGAGCGGAGCCAGGAAGAATTCTTTCATACGTTTAACACGCTGCACCAATCGCAAAAGCAAATCGTCTTGTCGGCAGACTGCTCGCCGTCTGAGATTCCGACGCTTGAGAACCGTTTGGTGAGTCGATTCAAATCGGGGTTGGTGGCTTCGATCGACGCGCCGTGCATGGAAACGCGCATGGCCATTTTGCGAAAGAAGTCGCGTTTGCGGTGCATCGAAGTGCCCGAAGATGTGATTGAATACGTCGCGACCAATATCCACACGAACATTCGCGATCTGGAAGGGGCACTCTTGCGTCTTGATGCGATGAGCCAAGCTTCCGACGGTACGATCGATGTGGAGCTTGCTCGAAGGGCGCTGGCTGACGGTTCAGAGGCCTCGGTGATTTCGATTCAACAGATCATCGATGTGGTCACCAGTCACTTTGGAGTCCGGGTCAAGGATCTGCAAAGTAAGAAACGCCCGAAGTCGATCAGCCATCCGCGGCAGGTGTGCATGTTTTTGGCCCGCGAGCTGACGGAGCATAGCCTCGAAGAGGTCGGTGGGTATTTCGGCGGGCGAGACCATTCGACGGTGCTGCACGCCAACCGAACGATCAAGAAGATGATCGACACCGACGCCAAGGTGCGCCGATCGGTCGAGAACCTGCGGGCTACGCTGCGGGCCAGGCAGAATGGCATAAGCTGATATGTACACGAAAGATGCGCGACGAAGCAGTCTTGTGTGCAACGGTCCTGTGAGTAAGGGTGATGGGGATATCACCAAACGATCGCAGGACTGTCAGATGTGCAGTGAGTCAATCGCGATTGAGTCACACGATTCCACAGGGCACCAGGTGGATTGGAGGCGCCCGTGACTGGTTGCGAGGTTGCCAACGCTGGCACTGACAAGTTATCCACGTGTTGGTGAGGTTGAAAAGATCGCTTAAGATATGGCCAAGCAAAAGCTTACCCGTGTCGTATGATCAGGAACCGCGTTTCTGACAGGGTATGGTAATAAGAAGTTCTTTATAGATTAGACTTACACATTAAACACGTAGATTACTTTAGAAGGTCAACGTTCATGAAAGTCCGAATGAACCGGCAGGAACTCGCCGAAGCATTGGTCGCCGTTGGATCGGTGGCAGCGTCACGCACTCCCAAAGAAATCCTCGAGTGCACCATGATCGAAGCCCACAAAGATCATTGCGTCCTCATCGCGACCAACCTGGAGATCGGTATCCGCTACACGGTCGCGCAGGTTGAAGTCGACGAAACCGGACCGGTGGTCGTCGCAGCCGACAAGCTGACGCAGATCGTGCGCGAATCGACGGACGATGTTCTCGAGTTCAGCTCGGACGACAGCATCTGCCACGTGCGCGGTACGGGTGCCCACTATCAGATCTATACCAAACCACCAGCCGAGTTCCCACCGACGGCTGAGCTATCCGGCGAGCCAGATCTCACCGTCGATGCAGGTCTGCTGCGACGCATGTCAGAATGGACCGTGCTGGCCGCTGCCCGCGAGAACACGCGCTATGCCATCAATGGTGTGCTCTGGGATCGAAAGGGCAAGGAGTTGGTGATGGTCGCGACGGATGGTCGACGACTCTCGCAGGCCAAGGGCAAGCTGGATTCAGCCGACGGCGGTGATCTGGAGAATATTGTCCCGGTCAAGACGATGGGAATCTTCCAGCGGGTGTTGGGACCGGCTGACTCGACGGTGGCGATCAAAGCGACGGGCAATCAGTTGGTTTTCAAGACGGCGAAAGCCACGATCAGCACGAGTTTGGTCGAAGGGCAATTCCCGAAATACCAGGATGTGATTCCAGCCAAGGGTGATCGCCTCGCGAAGATGAAGACGGCTGACCTGCTCAGTGCGGTGAAGCGTTCGGCGCTGTTGACCAACGAAGAGTCCAAGGGTGTGCGGATGGCGTTTTCGGCTGACAACTTGAAGCTCACCAGCCGAGCACCGACGCAGGGCGAATCGATGATTGAGATTCCGATCGAGTATTCGGGTGCAGATATGGAAATTGGGTTTAACCCCACGTTCCTGGTCGAGGCGTTGCGGGCGATTTCGGCTGAGGAGGTTCGGTTGGAATTGAGCGAGTCCAATCGGCCGGGTGTCTTGCGTGGTGACGAGGGCAACTTGTACGTCGTCATGCCCGTGAACTTGTCCTAACCGGCTCCTATTTCTCTGATCGAGATTCGACTTTGGTGGAACACTCCAGCGACAACATTTCGCCTGGTCAGTTGCGATGGTGCCATGCCAATCGCCAAGCTCGAACGCGCACGAAATCGATCGGGGCATTGGCGGCGAAAGCGTCGTCTGAATTGGGTCGATCAGCCTCTCACGATGTGGCGGTTTTTGAGGCGATTTCAGCGGTTGTGGACGACGAGTTCAGGCGCTTGTGCCGGTATGGGGGCATGGCGGCTGGCAGCGTCGTAATATTGGTGAATCCAGCCGATGCGCGGTATCATAGCGTCATTCGAACGAAGTGGCATTTGCAGCTTCGCGAGCATCTTGAGCAGGTGTGCAGGGGGACGATGATTCGGCGCATCCGGTTTGAGTTGGGGACGGATGGGGCGACGTTCTAGACGGCTAAGACTTAGACGATCACTTCCGACCGGTATTCTTAAGAAACAACGGCAAACATTAGCGGTAGCGATACTGAAAAAACGATGAGTGAAGCAGCCAAACATTCGGGCCCGATCGAAACGTCTGCGGTTCCAACGAGCGAAGTTGCTCCGGACAGCGCGGTTGTCGCTTCAGATACCGGTGAGGGCGGTGGCGACTACGATGAGAGTCAGATCACCGTGCTTGAAGGCTTGGCCGCGGTTCGCAAACGTCCGGCGATGTACATCGGTGGTACGGGCGTCAATGGTCTTCATCATCTGATTTACGAAGTCGTTGACAACGCAATCGACGAGGCGATGGCTGGGTACTGCACGAAGATTCTGGTGAAGCTCAACGCCGATGGAAGTTGCACGATTGTCGATAATGGCCGCGGTATTCCCGTTGGCCCGATGAAGCATGAGAATCCGTTGCTCAACGGCAAACCGGCGCTCGAAGTGGTGATGACGGTATTGCACTCGGGCGGTAAGTTTGATCAGAACTCTTACAAGGTCTCTGGTGGTTTGCATGGTGTGGGCGTTAGTGTTGTCAATGCGCTGGCTGAGTGGCTGGAAGTGACCGTTGAGCGCGATGGCAAAACACATTCGATGCGATTTGAGCGCGGTGATGTTGCCCGCGAATTGTCGGTCATTGGCGAAACGTCGACGAGTGGTACGCGGATCGAATTCGCACCCGATCCGGATATCTTCCCGGAGATCGTGTTCAAGCTTGACACGCTGGGCGTGCGACTTCGTGAGTTGGCGTATCTCAACGAAGGCCTCAGCATTGAAGTCGTGGATGAGACTTCCGGCAAGGAGATGTCGTTTTGTTTCGACGACGGCATCAAGCAGTTCGTCACCCACTTGGCCGGCGGGGCGGAACCAATCCATCGCGACGTGATCAAGCTCAAAGCCGAAGATCCCGAGCAGGGTTTGGCGTGCGACATTGCGTTGCAATATTCGGATAGTTACTCCGAAAACATCCTCGCGTTTGCGAACAATATTAAGAACATCGACGGCGGCATGCACATGTCGGCGTTCAAAAGCGCGTTGACGCGTGTGGCGAACAACTACGCGAAAAAGAACAATCTGGTGAAGGGTTCGGTGATTCCATCGGGCGACGATTGGCGCGAGGGGTTGACGGCTGTCGTTAGTGTTAAGGTGCCGAACCCCCAGTTTGAATCACAGACCAAGGTGCGTTTGCTCAACCCGGAAGTTGAGACGTTTGTGCAGCAAACGGTTAATGAGCAACTGCGCAACTTCCTCGAAGAGAACCCAGCCGACGCGAAAAAAATCGTGCAGCGTGGGGTGAACGCCGCCCAAGCGCGTGAAGCGGCCCGCAAAGCCCGTGACCTTGCCCGTAAGAGCGTGATGAGTACCGGCGGTTTGCCTGGCAAGCTTTGGGATTGCAGTTCCAAGAGTGCGGAAGGCACCGAGATCTACCTGGTCGAGGGCGATTCAGCCGGTGGCAGCGCCAAACAGGGGCGCGACTCACGAACCCAGGCGATCCTTCCTTTGAAGGGTAAAATTCTAAACGTTGAGAAAGCTCGCATCGACAAAATGCTGTCGCACGACGAAATTGCGCACATCATCAAAGCCATGGGCTGCGGAATCGGCAAGGATGAATTCGACGTTTCAAAGCGGCGTTACGACAAGCTGATCATCATGACTGACGCCGATGTCGATGGCAGTCATATTCGAACGTTGCTCCTGACGTTCTTATTCAGGCACATGCGTCCGTTGATCGAAGAAGGGCGCGTCTACATCGCTCAGCCGCCGCTGTATCTGCTGAAGCGTGGTAAGAAAGAGCAGTACGTCCTTAACGAATCGGTGATGAATGACATGCTCACTGATTTGGGCTTGGACGAAACGTCGCTTCTGGTTCGCGATGTAGCCAGCGGGAACGGTGCTGAGCGCGAGATTCAAGGCGACGAATTGCGTCGGTTGCTGGAGATTCTCGACGGGATCGATGAACACCGACAGTTCTTGGAGCGTCGCGGAATCGATTTTAAATCGATCGTTCTCAACAATCGGGAAGGGGGTCATTTGCCGACGATTTTCGCAGAGGTCCACAGCGAAGATTCCAATGTCGCTGACCGCCGGTTCTTTCATGACGACGCGGCGTTAGCTGCATTCAGAGACGAATTGGCGGAGAAATGTGAACGCGTGGATTTGATCGAGGCGCGGCACATTGCGGTTGCCCGAACCAACAATGGCGACGATGACGCTGACGCATTGTCCGACACATACATCGTGCGCCACGAATTGTCAGAATGTCGCGTGCTCGATTCGCTGATCAGTCGCCTTACGGAATTGCAGATCGACATTGCGGATTATTTTGCGGTTCGCGAGCAACTGGTGACGGGTGAGTTAACACCAGCGCAGTATCTCTTGAAGCAAGGAACGCACGAGCCCAACGAACTCGACAATCTTGCCGACGTGCTGGCCGGTGTCAGGCGGTTGGGTAGCAGTGGCATTTCATTGAAGCGCTTCAAAGGTCTGGGCGAAATGAACGCCGAAGAGTTGTGGGAAACCACGATGGACCGTTCCAAGCGAACGCTGCGTCGAGTGACTATCACGGACGATCCGGATGATGCGGAGCAGTTGGCGCTGGATGCTCAAGAAGCCGATCGCATGTTTCATGTGCTGATGGGCGACAGTGTCGAAGAGCGCCGACGCTTCATCGAAGAAAATGCGATCAACGCTCAGAATCTTGATGTCTAAGAGGCGTGGAATGTCCAACTGAGGTGGGGTGTTCCCCCTGAATTAAACGTTCAACCCAAACCCACATCTTCGTGGTCGATCCGGTCACGGCACTCTGCATCATTCACGCCAGATTGTTGCTACCAGTTCATCCGGATGACACAATCCAGTTGCTCGATTCTTCGGATTCAACCGCGCGAAGCCAACCCGGAAACATACCATCGGGGCAGCTCCTATAACCTGTGAGAACAGGCTTAACGTCATTCCATCATTAAAGTTACAATCATTTGCGATTGCCAGTTGCCTCGGCCCAATCGGTGGTTATCATACGGATGGAAGAAGCGTCAGGACGGTGGTCCGGGGGGATCGCCGCGGGGAAGAAGCTCCCATCAAAACGTTGCTCAAGTCGAGCTTCAATCCTCTTGCATCTCTGCCGCCTCAATGGTCTCTTCGCGAATTCAGGCAATCTGCGTGACTAGGGGAACTGGGGTATGGGATCTAATGGTAAAGGGCGTCAACTGCCTTGTGTGTTGATGGACGTCAACACGCAGAATGATTTCTTGCGGGAGGATGGCTCGTGCCCGGTTGAGGGGCGTGAGGATCTCGTTAAGTCGCTGCGGCGAATGGTGGCTTGGGCGAAAAGGAACCACGCCCCTGTGATTTCTTCGGTGGATTGTCATCGCGATCGCGAAATGCGTTTCGCACGTTTGCCGGCACACTGTGTCGACGGCACACGCGGTCAGCAGAAAATCGACTTCACGTTGTTCGGTAGTTATGTGAAAATTGAGGGCGATAACACGTTGGTCGTTCCCATCGATTTATTTCGAAATCATCAGCAGGTGATTTTCCGCAAACGCACCACTGATTTTTTGGCCAACCCCAAAGCCGATCGGTTTATCAGCAACTTGCCCGCAAAGAATTATGTCGTTTATGGCTTGGGCATTGAAGGTTCTGTCAAAGCGATTGCGCTGGGACTGCTCGCGCGGCACAAGCACGTGACAGTTGTCGTTGATGCGTGTGGGAGTTGGTGCAAGTCGGACGCGGAACAGGCGCTGCGCTTGATGGATGCCAAGGGTATCGAGTTAACGACGGTGGATCAGTTTGTTTCGACGCAGTTGCCCAGACCGATACGTTATCCGAGGGTGCGCATCGGGCAGGTTTCACTTCGAAACGGGATGTATGCCTCGCTCGTGCGTCCGCCGAACCTCCCGGAAGATGTCGATGCGAATAGCGCTGGTCCTTCTGCACATTCAAACACCGCCAGCGTCAAGACCAATGGCCGCCACGCTCGCAGCTAGATCCAACCGACGCAACCAATTTGAAAGTTACGAATCGCACTGAATTCGAGACTGGCTGACAGTTCACGTGAGAGGCCACTTCACTCGACCACCCACACTCCAAATGTCTTAGATTCACGAGAAAAGACTAGAAATATAGCGTCAATGGGTGCCTTGCTCCACGATTTCGGACGGATATACTAGGCGATTCTGCAGGGCGATACACCAATCGCCCAGCTGGCTGCGTGCCCAAGTGGACTAAGGGGGTGGATTGCAAATCCATTATTCGTCGGTTCGAATCCGACCGCAGCCTTGATCGTTATTCCCCAGCCATTGATCATTCAACCTCCACACATTCTGCTCTTCCTTTCGAATATTAACTCAAGCGCGTTTTACGTGGTTCGCCGGATGCATCGAATCGTCAAGATTTGCTTGAAACTCGGATTGTCCGCGCAGACAAGGGTTGGGTTACGAAAACACATTTACCGGTTGATGTAAAAGAAAAAGGAGGGAACCAATTGGTTCCCTCCTCTTCATTTTAGACTCGTCATGTTAAGCTACTGAGATTAATTCCCAAGCCCGTGTGCGGTGTTCATGTTCGAGATGCTGTCTCCACCGTGGCACACTGAGCAGGACTCGGCATTTGTTACATCTTGTCGCTGCGTGAAGTCATCCGCGCCTACGTTGGCAACGCTAATGACGCCACCGTTTTGCCGCATGTGGGCGAGCGTCAAATCGTTGTCGTGGCAGTAATAGCATGTGGACGCGGTGGCTGTGTTCACCCAGTCGTTGACATTGGGTACGCTGTCGCGGGCTGCATCGACGGCAGCGAAATCGTTTCCGTCCAAACCGTCAGCGGTGCCCGTGGTGCGGACCGTCGTGTCCAATACGTTCTCAGCCAACGGCAACTCGTAAGTGCCTTCCATGTGACACAGTAGGCAGTTGCTGGAACCGTGTTCGGCTGGGTAGGTGACTTCCGCCCAGTCGTAGAAGATACCATCGTTGCGGCCGCGGACAAACTGATAGTCGTTCGAACGCATGGCCGAAGCGTGGATACCGTGGATCATTTCCTTGAAGTTGTTGGTGTCTTCCGGCCAGGTCCAGGTATCGCTGTTACCCAATGCAACGGTTGCGGCTGAAGGATCATCCGTAAGCGGATCACCGTCCCGGTCAGCAGCATTGGCTGGGTTGATCGCCCGCCCGCTGGTGCTCAAGTTCGGGACGTGACAGAGCGCACAGATCGAGGGATCCATGGGCATCTTTTCATTCAGCCCAACGACCCGGTTACCACCGTGCCCTTCAAACCACTCGTGACAAGCGCCGCATTTATTCGAGTCGACGATTTCACGACGAATTTCGTCACCGGTGACAGCGGCTACTGCCGACAGCGTGTGCAGGCTGGCGTCCTGGGCTTCGTCGCCATCGGTGTCGAATTGGAAGTAGCCCTGCAGACCAACGGCTCGCAACATAGATCCTGCCGGGAACGCATTACCGGTCGAAGCAAAGTCGGCTACACAGTCTGTACCGCTGGAGCAATCGATACCCGCTGCCGCGACCAAGTCGCCAAGATCGACGCCGACAGGTTGTCCACCGTTTTGCCCAGTGTTGGTGTAGTCAGCCGGATTGGCGATACCGTCCTGCGCTTCGGCCCAAGCCATCAAGAAGACTGGCCAACGGAATGCGTTGCCATCTCCATCCACAAAACCATCTGGCAGGTCGTTCAAGTCGAGCAATTCGCCGTCGGCAGTCACCTTGAATGTGACTGTCGGATTTCCACCACCGTCTACGGTGACTGCGCTTACGCTGAATTCCATTGCAGGTACGCTGGCTGGCAGGTTCGGATTGTTGGGCGTTGCGTTTAAGGTGAGGTGACTGTCTTCAATACCGGCAATTCCACCGGATGCCGGGTGGCAAGCTGCGCACCCGGAGTTATCTGCCTGAGGACCGGCACTGTGCAGCGTCATACCCTCAGGTGCGGGATCGACAAAGCTCGTCTGGTGACAGCCCCCGCAGGCCATGATGCTGGGGACCGTGTTCCAATTGTCGCCGTCCGGAGTCGCTTCGTCATCGCTGGTATGGCACTTGCGACAATTCGCGAGGTCTTGCGGATACGTCACCTCTGAATAGTCGATGCCCTCGTCGAGCACGTCGAACTTCTGGGCCGCGTGAATCTTGTGCGTCATAAACGCCATGTCGCCCTCGCCCATGGCCAACTCGGGCGTGTGGCAGTTCACGCAGTATTCCACCTTGAATCGGCGACCATGGAACACGAGGTCTTCGTGGCACTCATTGCAGGAATTCATCGTCACGATGTTGCGGGTTTCAGTCACAGCCCCGCCTCCCGGGACAAAATCCATAACCAAATTCTGGGCCGGCAAGGGGCTGCTACCGGAGCCGATCTGTCCAGCCACACGGTGGCTTAGCGTCGGTTCGTAAGTCACTCCGCTTACTTCGGCGACGTCGGTGTTGAAAGTGAACACGTAAGTTCCGTCGCCGTTGTCGACCAAGGATGAACCGGTGTCGTAATCAGGCGGGGTGGAACCATCGTTGGTCGTATCTCGTGTGTATGCGACCCAAGTGCTTGGATCACCATTGGTTCCCGCGACCAGTTTGGTCAGGGTAAATCGCACAAAGCGGTTGCTATCTTCCCAAAGCGCACCGATGCCCGTGATGGGTGTGCCGCTGGCTGTCGTTACAGTGAAATTGACGACCGGTGGGCTGGCGATGGTGACGCCAGTGATTTCGCTTTGAACTTCCATCCCTGCGAAGTCATCGTCCGAAGCGGTGCCCAAGTCGACCACCGCCTGTCCGGCGGGACCGGCAGGGCCTGGTTCACCTTGGGGGCCTTGCGGACCGGGAACACCGTTGCCACATCCGGCGATGCTCAGACCGAGTACCGCCAAAACGGCTGGCAAAAAATTTGTCCAAGCGATTCGACTTGTCATGTTTAGTCTCCTTACAAGTTCGCCGAATACGACGAGCGAGATGCGAAAGCAATGCGCTAATGAGGTCATTTGAAACTTCCAATACAGCATTCTTTTAATCGACAATCTCAATCCACACAAACTAATCTTTCTCTTCTTATCTTGCCACTGCGCGCATGATTCAGTGCGCACAGCGCTCGTGGATCTTGTATTGGTGCAACCGCGCAATCTATCGCGGCAAATAGCGCACCCGTATCGGCAAATCGCGCAATAGAATCAGTCGTTGCGTGCGCTTCCGCCAGTTTTGATTAGGTTCAGTATGAATTCTGCATCAGAACCGTGAAGGGGAGAGGCAATTTACGCGCCGCCCGGTTTGGTTTGTGGATATTAATTTTTGATTTGCACCAGTGTCGGCGCTGGGTGGTGCGGAATGTCTGCGAA